>NZ_JMDX01000387.1:0-3552 GCF_000935845.1 Paenibacillus sp. E194 | reverse complement strand
AAACTTTTAATACTTCCATGGAAAGTACCTCCTCGGGATTGTTAAGGTTAGACTCCATTATTAAAACATATTCGTGAAAGTCCTAAAAATTCCTTCACAATGCAGATTCCTTCATTTCCTCATGATGATCAGAGGCATCCTCCTAACGAAACAGATTCTGTGCATAAAAAAAAGCGAGGCCCAGTGCCAACGCACTCACCTCGCTTACGCTTTCGTATTCCTATTCCATGATCCAGTCATCTTCGCGGACGCGGATCTTCTCAAGCTTAACTGCCTTGCCGGTTGTCTCATCGATCTCGACGACAAGTCCATGGAACTGCCATTTCCCTTCGTCAACGACGAAGCGAACAGGCAGCTGTGTCTTGAACTTGCGCAGTACAGCTTCCCGTTCCATGCCTAGTACGCCTTCCTTGGATCCAACCATTCCGACATCTGTTAAGTATGCCGTTCCACCTGGCAGGATTGTATCATCATTCGTCTGAACATGCGTGTGCGTTCCTACAACGAGTGATGCACGGCCATCCAGATGCCATCCCATCGCGATTTTCTCCGATGTAGCCTCAGCGTGGAAGTCAACAAGAATGGCACGCGGCTTCTTGCCGAGTGACTCAAGGATTTCGTCTGTCTTGCGGAAGGGGCAATCAATCGCCGGCAGGAATGTACGCCCTTGCACGTTGACAATCACCAGTTCCTTGCCGTTGGCCTTAATGACCGCATGGCCTTGACCTGGTGTTCCTGGCGGGAAGTTCGCAGGACGAACCATGCGCTTCTCGTCATCAATCCATTCGAATATATCCTTGTTGTCCCACGTATGGTTACCCATCGTAAAACCATGCACGCCTAAATCAGCGAATTCCTTGACAATAGCCGCCGTGACGCCTCTGCCTCCAGCTGCATTTTCAGCATTCGCAATGATAATATGTGGGTTATGCTTCTGCTTGAGCGACGGAAGAAGCTGCTTCAAAGCCTTACGTCCTGTATTTCCGACGATATCACCGATAAACATTACTTTCATCTAGCCTGAGTCCTCCTGGCAGCAACCTCTATTCGATGTGCGTGATCGGTACGATCGATCGCAGAGGCTGCTTTATATCTCCTAAAAGGGAGAAGTGGCCTAATAAGGCCACTTCTCCAAATCCTATATGTGCATCTTACTTCGCATATTCAACCGCTCGGGTTTCGCGAATGACCGTAACTTTAATATGCCCCGGATAATCCAATTCGCCCTCAATTGTCTTCGTAATCTCGCGAGCGAGTCGATACGCTTCCGCATCATCAATCTTATCCGGTTGTACCATTACGCGAACCTCACGTCCCGCTTGAATCGCGTATGATTTCTCAACGCCCTCGAACGACTCCGAAATCTCTTCCAGTTTTTCAAGTCGTTTGATGTATGTTTCAAGCGTTTCCCTACGAGCTCCCGGTCTAGCTGCTGACAAGGCATCAGCCGCAGCGACCAGCATAGCGATAACGGATGTTGCTTCACAATCGCCATGGTGGGATGCGATACTGTTAATGACTACAGGATGTTCTTTATACTTCTTCGCCAACTCTACGCCGATTTCGACGTGAGATCCTTCAACTTCATGATCCAACGCTTTTCCGATGTCATGCAACAGCCCGGCACGTTTGGCTAACGTTACATCCACTCCGAGCTCTCCTGCCATCAATCCAGCAAGATAAGCCACTTCCATAGAATGCTTCAGTACGTTTTGTCCGTAGCTTGTACGGAACTTCAAACGTCCCAATATTTTGATCAAATCAGGATGCAATCCGTGCACACCGACTTCGAACGTAGCTTGTTCTCCGTATTCGCGAATACGCTCGTCCACTTCCTTGCGCGACTTTTCCACCATCTCCTCGATGCGTGCTGGATGAATACGTCCATCCGCAACGAGCTTCTCAAGAGATGTTCTTGCGATTTCACGGCGAATCGGGTCGAATCCGGACAGAATAACCGCTTCAGGTGTATCGTCAATAATGAGATCGATTCCTGTCAATGTCTCGAGCGCGCGGATATTGCGTCCTTCGCGTCCGATAATGCGGCCCTTCATCTCTTCGTTCGGCAATGCAACAACGGATACCGTCGTTTCTGCGACATGATCTGCAGCGCAACGTTGGATAGCCATCGTAATAATCTCACGAGAGCGCTTGTCCGATTCCTCACGAGCCTGCTGCTCGATTTCTTTAATCATTTGTGCCGTTTCATGACGCACTTCTTGCTCTACATTCGTCAAAATAATTGTACGCGCATCTTCCATCGTCAGATTCGAAATGCGTTCCAATTCTGTAACTTGCTGCTGACAAATTTGATCGACCTGATCTTGTGTTTCTTCGATTCGTCTCTCTTTAGCAGCTACTTGTTCTTCTTTACGTTCCAGCGCTTCTAACTTTTTATCCAACGACTCTTCTTTTTGCAATAAGCGTCTTTCGAGTCGTTGAACTTCGTTCCGTCGTTCGCGGATGTCCTTCTCCGCTTCATTACGAAGCTTATGGATTTCGTCTTTTGCTTCAAGCACCGTTTCTTTCTTCAGTGCTTCAGCTTCCTTGCGTGCGCCATCCATAATTTGTTCCGCGGCGTGTTCAGCACTCGTTATCTTCGCTTCGGCAAGCGATTTGCGAATCAGGTATCCGATTCCAAACCCCAAGAACAATGCGGCCACAACGAGAACGATCGCGAGCCAAAGTTGAACGTTCATTGCCTCACCTCCCCGTTGGTTCCTCCAAGCACTGCTTGGGACAGGTTACATTTGTGGTTTTCAAGTTTCCCTATTCATTAATTAACTCAATGACTGGCGCGAATACGCCAGCTTATGTGTATGCCTTGCGCATACACGGGCGTCGCCTTGAGGCGACAATCGGAAATCAGTAAATTGGCGAAATGAATCATTAGAAATCAATCTCTGGAAGAGGAGATTGATCTCGTGAAAATAAAGATACATGTTCATTTTATTATTCAAGAAAAGATATTGTCAAGCAAATGACGTGAGTGGTCATTTTATTATTCCTCGATGTCGTGGGAAACTTCCTCTTCTTCACTGCGCTCATCTGCTGCTGTGTAAGCTGCGCGCCTAGCCATATCCATTGGATAGCCTCTACGTGCAAGGAATGCGGCGACCTTCTGCTTGCGCAGATGCAGCTCTCCCTTTGTCTGCCGCCATTTTTTACGAGCTGCGGACAATGCACTGTCCCACTCTTCATCTGGGTCTATCGAATGAAGAGCTGTCTCAATATGCCGCTCTTGGACTCCCTTCTGCTTCAGCTCATGCTGAATCCATCGCCGCCCCTTCATATGTCGATTCAAGCGCTGATGCGTCCATTGCATCGCATATGATTTATCATCGACAAGCCACTCTCGTTCCAGACGATCAAGCACCTCTTGCACAATCCCATCCTCATAGCCCTTCTGAGCTAGATTACGGGCGAGTTCAATGCGAGTACGTGGTTTGCGTTGCAAATACTTGATCGCCTGCACGTAGGCCTTATTCCCTTCGTCTGCGCGCAATATCTCCGTGAGCGAGTCCAGAGACAACTCAGTACCTTCAATACCGG
>NZ_JMDX01000386.1:0-3595 GCF_000935845.1 Paenibacillus sp. E194 | reverse complement strand
GGGCATCTACAGTTCAGGAAAGTTTACAGGGACAAGCAACCGGATCACGAAACGAGGCTCTAAGAGACTTCGTCGAGCGCTGTATCTAGCTGTGCAGTGTGGAATTCGCAGAGGTGCAAACCGCAGGATAAGTGATTACTATGAGAAGAAAAGGAAAGAGGGCAAGCCTTATAAGGTGGTTGTGATCGCCTGCGCCAACAAGCTTCTCCATCACATTTACGCCATCCTTTATAAAAACGAGCCCTACCAAGTTTAATCCCATATTTATCCATAACCTTCACGCCAATGAAGGTTATTTGTGTTACAAATAAAAGTATATCAGTAAGTAATAGACGACTTCAAGCCGCAATACTTGACAAACATTAGCTGGTTTTTTGTGGGATTTAGCTATGGCTAGGAATGCATAGTTGTTTGTAGACATTAAGACATGCTTAATGTTGTGTATAGTACGTATTATATGAACCCAATTTTCATTATAATACACATTTAAACCGTTGATTACGGAAATAAAATTGCATATAGTGTGTATTAATTATTGAAATTCCATTTATTATGACGTATTATATGAGTTGAGCAAAGGAGGTTCAAACGATATATGCTGAAACGACTCGGTGTGAGTGGTACAGGAAGAATCGGCAGATTAGTTATTCGCAGTCTGTTCATGAATGGAAACGGTGCATCACTTGGCCTTATTAATTCTACCTGTGCACCTGATCAATTGGCGCATCTCTTGAAGTATGATTCGATTCACGGTCGCTGGGAGGAAGATATTAAGGCGGGAGATCAATGCCTTATCATTCGGGGACATCGGATTCCGTTAGTAAGCGAACGCAACCCAGAACTTCTGCCATGGAGAGAGCACGGAATTGATGTTGTCGTTGACGCAACAGGAAAGTTTAAGAGTCGCTCAGAGGCATCTCTGCATCTGCAAGCGGGGGCGAACCGGGTTGTCGTGACAGCCCCTGGTAAGGATTTGGATTGTACTATCGTAATGGGCGTGAACGAGCACGCATATGATCCGCAGGAGCACACACTTATTTCTACTGCTTCCTGCACAACAAATTGTCTAGCTCCGCTTCTTCATGTGCTTGATCAGGAATTTGGCTTGGGCTACGGTTGGGTGACGACGGTCCATGCGTATACGAATGATCAGAAGCATCTGGATAATGCACATTCGGACTGGAGAAGAGGCCGTGCTTGCGGCAGCTCCATTATTCCAACTTCAACAGGAGTTGGCAAAGCCTTAAAGGATATTCTGCCCCATCTGGCGGAGCGGGTTCAGGGTCTGTCCTTGCGAGTTCCCGTGCAAAATGTATCCTTAGTCGACCTTACTGCACATTTGCATTGTGAAGTTACGAAGGAAGACATCGTCCGCGCATTTACAAATGCGATTAAGGAAGGCATGGGGCATTATGTAGAATACAACGAGGAGCCGCTTGTCTCCTCCGATTATATTGGCAACAACAAATCTGCAATTATTGATGGGTTATCGATTCAAACATCAGGGTATCAGGTGAAGCTGCTGGCATGGTATGACAATGAATGGGCATACGCATGCCGTGTAACGGATTTCGTCAAGTATATGTTCGTCCAATCCGAGGAGGTAGAACAATCATGCGGAACCAAATCGATGAGCTCATTGATCAGTATGTAAAAGAAAACGACTTGGGCACAATCATTTGCCGATATTGTGATGACGTTATTGATACACTGCCTACGAATGGCGTGAAGACGAAATATATGGTGTGTGACAAAGAAGCGTGCCGCGAGCAAGAGGGGAGTGCTACGGCTTGACAGGTGTGCGCGTGAATTCGTTCCGAAATGGTGGCAAAGAGGATGCTGAGCTGCTGGGCGGCAAAGGTGCTAATTTGGCTGAAATGACGAAGGCGGGACTCCCAGTCCCGCCAGGCTTCACCATAACGACAGAAATGTGCAGACAGTATTACAGCAATGGATGCCGACTTCCCGAGGGATTAATGGATGAAGTACTGCGTGCAATGGTGGAACTGGAAAGAGTGCAGCAGCGCCGATTCGGCAGTGCTGAATGCCCGCTGCTTGTATCGGTTCGATCAGGTGCTGTGACATCAATGCCTGGAATGATGGATACGATACTCAATCTTGGGCTTACGGATCAGACAGTAGAAGGATTGGCTAAGCTCACGCACAATCGCAGATTCGCGTATGACTGTTATCGCCGCTTCATTCAAATGTATGGCTCTGTTGTCTATAATATCGAGGCTGTTCATTTCGAACGCATACTTCAGCAAGAAAAGCTGCTCGCCGGGTGCACAGAGGATCAACAGCTTACGGAAGAATCGCTGAATTCTCTTGTTCAGAAGTTCAAGCAGCTCATTGAAGTACGTTCGGAACGCCTATTCCCTCAGGATGTGAAGCAGCAGCTTCAAGAAGCAGTTGAGGCTGTATTTCTGTCTTGGTCGAGTCCAAGAGCGAAGGTATATCGGAAGGTGCATCACATCCCACACGATCAGGGTACTGCTGTCAATATACAGTCGATGGTATTCGGAAATATGGGGGAGACGAGTGGAACAGGCGTGTTGTTTACACGTAACCCATCAACAGGAGAACCCGACTTATTCGGTGAATACCTCATGAACGCGCAGGGTGAAGATGTAGTTGGTGGTACGCGAACGCCAGTCTCAATCTCGCAGCTCGAAGTAACGTTGCCACATGCCTATGAGGAGCTGGCTTTATGCGCTAAGCAGTTAGAGCTTCAATATCGGGATATGCAGGATATTGAGTTTACGATCGAGAACGGGAAGTTGTATTTGCTCCAGACCCGCAATGCCAAACGCAATGCTAGAGCTGCACTGCAAGTTGCAGCCGATCTAGTGAAGGAAGGCCTGATTAGCAAGGAAGAGGCCGTAATGAGAATTGATGTGCAGCATCTGAATCATATGCTTCATCGTTCGCTTCATACAGCTGCGGGCCATCGTGCAATCGCGACTGGGCTTCCCGCTTCACCTGGAGCGGCATGCGGGCAAGCGGTGTTCGACGCCGACACAGCAGATGAGTGGAAGCGACTAGGGAAGTCGGTTATTCTCGTTCGGATGGAGACAACACCGGAAGATATTCATGGTATTGTTGCCGCAGAAGGGATCCTAACACTGCGTGGCGGTATGACCAGTCATGCTGCCGTTGTAGCTCGGGGGATGGGTAAGCCGTGTGTGTGCGGCTGTGAAGCGCTGCAGATTAATGAGGAGCAGCGTCAGCTGATCGCCGAGGGGAATGTCATTCGAGAGGGAGATTGGATTACGATTGATGGGGGCAGTGGACAGGTAATTCCGGGGAGAATTGAGCTCCAAGATGCCAATGTATCACCCGAGATGCTGCTCATCTTGCAATGGGCGGATGAGATTCGCGCGATGAAGGTACTCGCGAATGCGGATTCACCTGCCGATGCCCGCAAAGCAAGAGAATTCGGTGCGGAAGGTATCGGTCTGTGCAGAACAGAGCACATGTTCCTGTCACCGGCGAGAGTGCCTATCGTACAGCAAATGATTATGGCAGATAAGGATATCGATCGTCAGCTGGCATTGAATCGACTTCTGCCAATGCAGCGTGCAGACTTCGAAGA
>NZ_JMDX01000385.1:0-3623 GCF_000935845.1 Paenibacillus sp. E194 | reverse complement strand
TCATTCATCCAACACAGATTAATGAAGCATAATGATCGACATTTATGAAGAAAACAGCCCTGGAGATCCTCAGGATCTCTAGGGCTGTCGGCCACTTGTATGGTTATACTTTAGGGCTCATACACTTCCTCAATAATTGGCTTACCATACACATCCTCATAGATCGGTATCTTCTTCTCTACAGGATCAATCCCAGGATAGAAGCGACTTGCGTCGACAGCGTTCATACTAAGCCCAACAAGCAGGACGCCCGTGATGATTCCAGCCAACATTACCACGCCTATTACGTTCCATGGTCTGCGCATGCTGCTACCCCCGCTAACATCACTAATAACTTCACGATATAGCCCCTATTCTCACCGTAAAGTTAATCCCTTAAACGTCTCATGCCCTTCCTTGCTCATGACTTCATTCCTTCTTGCTGGTATACTCTTCAACTGAGCGAAGCCATACAAATTGCTCATCATGCTTTGTACTATCAAAGATGAGAAGCTTGGATAAAAACCAACAGACAACCGCTACGATCCCAAACACACCGATTATCCATACACTCAATTCGGCTCCCATAACCCAACCTCCTCCGCTTGTCCCCATTCAATAGCGAAACATTCGTTATACCTTCACTATATGAAAGCAGTTGAAAGTTTAGTTCTTGCAATTACGAACAAAATAAAAAAGCATCCATCACCCGTTAGATACGAATGAGAGATGCTTGATCTAGTAATAATATCTATTTCCTCGCACAGATTGACAGCCACTGAGGCAAGGCTGCTGACTCGTTCAACTTCCAGTTGCACATATTCACAAGCTCTTGATCAGAAAAGAGACCTATTTGCAATGCGGGCACTGTTCTCTACTTGTCTCTCTGCAATATCGCATGAAGTCACTATTGCGCCCATAAGATGAAACGCAAATACCGCATAGTTGTCACCGCTAGAAGGCACACACTCGCTTCCCCTGCAAACAAGGCATGACGGAGTTGATCATTGCATAAGTCGTAGGATGAAACGCTGATTCTGGAGAATCTATTAGATTGGAAATTGCCTCTTCCGTTCGATATTTCGAATACCAAGTATCGGACCAATAATTCCAACTTTCCTTAACGATATGTAATGCACCCTTCTGCTCCATTCCAAACTTCCCTTCTCCATATAAGTTCTACTGTACTTCAGTATCCCTCAGAGAAATCAATGAAAATAGGCAGAGAATAATTCGTATTAAACTATATCCTTGATCTTATTTTTCTTAATGCATGATGTTGACAAATATACAAACACCGCTCTAGTATGTTGATAGCATGATGGGTTCGTACAGTGGAAGGGAATATATAGTGAAATTAGAGAGGCTCCTGTCTATTCTAATTGTAAATAAAGGGAGGATCCAAGTGGTCGAGATTGAGAACACGAAGGTAGCAGCAGTATTCGAACATTATCCATTACATATTCAAGGAAAATTGTTTTTTCTCCGTCAGCTCATTTTAGATACTGCATCGGAAACAGATGGTGTTGGTTCTGTGGAAGAGACGCTAAAATGGGGTGAACCTAGCTATGTCATGAAAAAAGGAAGCACGATTAGAATCGGTTGAAACAGGAGACTCCGAATCAGTATGCCTTGTATTTTAACTGTAACACAAAGCTAGTTGAGACATTTAGGGAAATTTATCGTGACATCTTCAAATTTGAAGGGAACCGAGCAATTGTGTTCGATGGAGACGACCTTGTATCCATAGATGAACTAAAGCAGTGCATTTGTGCATCGCTCACTTACCATACCCGAAAACATCTTCCTATGTTAGGTTTATTTTCATGACCAGAATGATTCTGTTGCAGGTTTCCACTGTTCAAAGGAATAGAAATAGAAAAAGCCTTCATAATCAAGGCTTTTGATGTTTAAAGTATGGTGATCTGTAGTGGGCTCGAACCACTGACCCCCACCCTGTCAAGATGGTGCTCTCCCAGCTGAGCTAACAGATCATGTTTATTAACAAATTTAATATAACATCAATATATTACCATGTCAATTACTAGAGATGACTTTTCCTGAATGATCGGCAGCCACATGAACCACTTTCACAGTATATCGCTCACACCTTCTTACAAGCCTACAACAACTTACTATTCCATGAAAGCAGTTCACGATGACACCTATTCCTTATTTAGATATTGGGGACTTGCCAGTCGATCTCCTGCTCGCCCCATTCGCGCAGCTTATTATTAATTTTCGAGTACGGCTTGCTTCCAAAGAACCCACGATGTGCAGACAAGGGACTTGGATGCGGCGCTTGTACGATATAATGCTTTGACAAATCAATCATGCTCGCCTTCGCTTGTGCATGGCTTCCCCATAGAACAAATATGATTGGGCGATCTCTGTCATTCAACAATTGAATGATACGGTCGGTGAACTTCTCCCAGCCCTTCCCGCGATGTGATGCTGCTTGTCCTTGTTCGACGGTCAGTACTGTGTTCAGCATGAGGACGCCTTGCTTGGCCCAGTGCAGCAAGCTTCCGTTGTTCGGCATCTTCAGACCAACATCTGCTGCTCCCTCTTTGAACATGTTCTGAAGTGAAGGCGGAAGTTTAACACCCGGTTGAACGGAAAAGCTTAATCCATGAGCCTGTCCTGGCCCATGATAAGGATCTTGGCCAACGATGACAATCTTCGTATCTGTATAGGACGTCGCATTCAATGCAGAAAATATATGATCATATGGCGGATAAATGACAGCACGCTCGTATTCTTCTCGAAGCCAGCCCCACAGCTGCTTGAAATATGGCTGTCTAACTTCCTCATGGAGCAATTCCGCCCAATCATTCTGTACATGCATTCCCACTGTATATTCCCCTTCCATGTCGGTATCTATCAGTCTATTACGATTATTATGTAATCCTCAAATCAATTCACATTTCATATTAAAAAGGAATATAAAGCAAAAAACTCCTCACTTGTTCAAACCCTGAACAGGAAAGGAGTTCTCATCATCAATAAGTGGTGCCGAGGACCGGGATCGAACCGGTACGGTAGTCACCTACCGCAGGATTTTAAGTCCTGTGCGTCTGCCAATTCCGCCACCCCGGCATATTTGCCACATCGTCATGTGGTTCAATATGCTGCATCATTGCGCACTACAAGCTGCTCATCCACTTTCGTTTCAAAACACTGTACATCGCAACCGACAAGATATAATATATCATACGCCTTTATATGATGTCAACAATAAATTTATCGATGTGAATGTTCGCAAATGAACATTCATAATCTGGTCTTTTTCCTCCTATTGGATTATCCCCACGTTACCTTTGTTACCATTATTTTCATTGGAATATTTGGCTTTTGTCGTACAATAGAACTACTACCATCTAGGAGGATCCGGGCAGTGAAGCGAATAATTACCCTACTATGTGCTTCTTTCTTACTCCTATCAGGCTGTTCTAGCATCTCGCAATCCTCATATGACGATATGGTATCTGCGAACGAGAATTTGACTGCTAAAGTAAGAAACCTGCAGCAAGAAAATACGCAATTAAAAGGTACAATTAACGATTTAAAGAAAGAAATCGATGATATCAAAAATGGAGCTGACCGCATGCTTGCCGGAGCGAAGGATAGTCTTACTAAAGGCG
>NZ_JMDX01000384.1:0-3720 GCF_000935845.1 Paenibacillus sp. E194 | reverse complement strand
CAGAACCACCATTTTGAGCAAAAATAAAGACGGTTCAATCCTCCACGATCCGAACATCCATACTTCACTGAACATACAGATTGCGAAACAAAATCATGCAAAAAAGGCTGGCCCTAAGGGCCAGCCTTCTATTTATTGTATCGAATTAGTTTTCGAACAAGTTCAACTCGGTATCTTTATCGAAAATGTGGATTTTGTTCATGTCGATAGCAAGCTTCACATTTTGGCCTTCTTTCGCGTTAGAACGTCCGTCTACACGAGCGATAACCGTTTCTTTGCCTACACCTGTCAAGTACAAGAACATTTCATGACCCATGTTCTCCGTAACTTCGATAGCTGCAGAGAAGATGCTGTCAGGGGAAGCTTCCAAGAATACAGGCTCTTCATGGATATCTTCGGAACGCACGCCGAGAATAACCTCTTTGCCTACATATCCTTTTTCTTTCAAAACTTGTGCACGGCCTGCAGGAACTGCTACATCCAAGCCAGTTGCCTTGAAACGGAAGTTGCCGCCTTGTTCAGACAATACACCTGTAATGAAGTTCATTGTAGGGGATCCGATGAATCCTGCAACGAACATGTTAAGCGGATGATTGTACAATACGTCCGGGGAAGCTGCTTGTTGAATGATACCGTCTTTCATAACAACGATACGGTCACCCATCGTCATCGCTTCGATTTGGTCATGCGTTACGTAGATAACAGTTGTTTGCAAACGCTTAGCAAGCTTGGAGATTTCCGCGCGCATTTGACCGCGCAATTTTGCATCCAAGTTGGAAAGTGGTTCGTCCATCAAGAATACTTGTGGTTCACGAACGATCGCACGACCCAAGGCAACACGCTGACGCTGACCACCGGACAAAGCCTTAGGCTTGCGATCAAGCAAGTGCTCGATGTCCAAGATGCGAGCTGCTTCACGAACGCGCTTGTCGATATCTTCTTTTTTGAACTTACGCAGTTTCAAACCGAATGCCATGTTCTGATACACGTTCATGTGCGGGTACAACGCGTAAGATTGGAATACCATCGCGATATCGCGATCTTTAGGAGCAACGTCATTCACAAGGCGGTCGCCAATGAACAATTTACCTTCAGAGATTTCTTCAAGACCTGCGATCATACGCAGTGTTGTCGACTTACCGCAACCAGATGGGCCTACCAATACGAGGAACTCTTTGTCTTGAATGTCCAGGTTAACATCCTTAACTGTTGGATTATCTGAACCTGAATACTTCTTGTAAATATGTTCTAAACGTACGCCTGCCATGTGCGTTTCCCCCTTATAGTTAGATACAATGTAATCGGTTACTTTCGATACATTTATCTTACCGGAACCCTGTACAAATGACCATACACAAACTGCACAAAAAATGAATGGCCTATTTTGTTACTTTGTACAATAGCAATATCAATTTTACCAACACAGCATCTGTAAATTGACGAACGTCCAACCCGGTCTCATGTTTAATCTTATCTAATCGGTATAATAGCGTATTGCGATGAATATAGAGACGCTTGGCTGTCTCGCTTACACTACAGTCATGCTGGAAGAACGTATCCAGCGTCGACAGTGTTTCTACATCGTTGAAGCTGTCTGCCTTCGTAACGACACGCTGCAGAAACTGCTTACGAACCGCATCCGGTATACTATTGACAAGCCGTTCTAAATGCAGCTCCCATGGAAGATGAATATTGTCTGTGACATGGAACGTCCGCCCCAAGTACATCGTTTCCCTAAGTTGGCTAACGACCGACGGCATCCCCTTCACTGGTGCAAAAGGATACCCAATGGACAGCTGGCTGTCGCCCACCCATTCACTGGCCACCAGCTCATACAGTCCCAGACAGAAAGAAGTAAGCTGCTCTTCCATCGTCTCCTTCGTTTCTACATCCTCATCTGCCTCACTAACTTGAATCAGCTGTTCGGGACATAAGATAAGCCACTCCTTATCCGATAAAGGAAGGAGGATCAATTCTCCGCCAAAATAAGACTTGAGCAATTTATATAAATGCTTGTACCCTGGCTCGTCTCGATGAGCATGTTCCGCAACAAGCAAGAAAGGCACTGTCTGTGTGAACATTTTCGTCTTCCATGAGAAGGAGTCCGGAATTTCCGCGGCCGTATCTCCATCTCGCATGTGTTCGATGATCCATTGACCGATTAGATAGGCCTGCTGCTCATCCGTGACATGAACCGTATCCATCGCCGGTTTCGGTTGATGCTGCATCAACAGCACTAATTCAAGCCATTGCAGTTCTTGTGCCGATAGCGATTTCCCTTGCAGCTTCATGACTTCGGTTGTAGTCTTACCAGGCTTCCATAACAAATACCATTCCTCATCGTGCTTTACCATCGTACGAGCAGATGGAGTTCCATCCTTCAATCCCACAGCTGCTGATATCCAATCTTCCCACTGTGCCGTTGATATGTGTTGCGACTCTAAGCGCATACCTGTTAGTCGCTCGATTTGCAGTTGTAATGCTTGCTTATCCATCATCGCTCTCAACCCATTTCATCCAGCATAAATTACTTCCATTGTACCATATCAAGATACAAAAAACCGGACTGGCTAATCCCAGTCCGGCACTTATGTATGGTGAGTGTTATATGCGTTGTTTAGCAGCCTGTTTGTTTTCTTTCATTCGCATCCATTCTTCTACAGCCAACATGGCCACTATACTGCACGCATAAATAATACCCGCTGTCCTTGGCTTCCCGATTGCGTCAAAACATTTTGCAATACCAAAGCCGCTAAACGTGGTTGCTCCAAACACAGTCACTCGTATGATCCACTTGTTCATGCTGTCTTCACCTACATTCGGTATAGTTGCGAACATACAAAAAAACCTCAGCTTCCGCTGAGATTGATTGAATAAACTGGTGAGCCATGAAGGACTCGAACCTTCGACACCCTGATTAAAAGTCAGGTGCTCTACCAACTGAGCTAATGGCTCGCAAATGGTGGAGGATGATGGATTCGAACCACCGAACCCGGACGGGAACAGATTTACAGTCTGCTGCGTTTGGCCACTTCGCTAATCCTCCATATTGCAATGGTGGCTTGGGACGGAATCGAACCGCCGACACAAGGATTTTCAGTCCTTTGCTCTACCGACTGAGCTACCAAGCCGTATTCAATTAAAAAAAGTGGGGGTTTACCTCCACTTTTACTTGAGATAAAAATGGCGGAGCTGACGGGATTCGAACCCGCGGTCTCCTGCGTGACAGGCAGGCATGTTAGGCCTCTACACCACAGCTCCAGGATGGTTATAATGGTGCCGGCGAAAGGAGTCGAACCCTCGACCTACTGATTACAAGTCAGCCGCTCTACCAACTGAGCTACACCGGCATATTATGGTGGACGCTGACGGGATCGAACCGCCGACCCTCTGCTTGTAAGGCAGATGCTCTCCCAGCTGAGCTAAGCGTCCATGTTGTTGTAAGAAAGGTAATATGGTAGCGGCGGAGGGAGTCGAACCCACGACCTCACGGGTATGAACCGTACGCTCTAGCCAGCTGAGCTACACCGCCATATTATCATCAATTGTATCACCAGAATATAACTGGCGGAGAGAGAGGGATTCGAACCCTCGCGGCTGTTACACCCTAACGCTTTAGCAAAGCGTCCCCTTCGGCCTCTTGGGTATCTCTCCAATTCGTTAAGGTGCGTAATACGCTTGTCCACCGTATTATACGCGATTCATGATACAATTACAAGG
>NZ_JMDX01000383.1:0-3724 GCF_000935845.1 Paenibacillus sp. E194 | reverse complement strand
AGTCCCAGCAATCCCGCCATGAGATACAGCATATAATGATTGAATCAGCTGATAGCCGCTTCCATCAGGATCGTCCCACGGATTCATAAAGGAAGTAATACGCTTCAACCGATAGCTTTTGAACACGGCGAGGAATATGATAATGGGCGCCAGTCCTAGCAGGATCGAACGAAGATGGGACAGCTTAGCACCACCGACATAGATGAGGATCCCGGTTACAATGATGATAAGCAGGGAAGAGCCGAAATCCGGCTGTTTCAATATTAATAAGGAGATGCAGCCAACTACGAATAGGAGTGGAAGCAGCCCGAGCTTGAAGCTGCGAATCTTGTCTCCCTTGCGGGCAATGAGAATAGATGCATAAAGCAGCACAAATAGTTTGATGAACTCCGTCGGTTGTAGGGTGAAGCCGCCTATCATAAGCCAGCGCCTTGCACCATTTACATCCTTGCCAATGAGCAGGACGAGCAGTAAGGTGGCAATGGAGCCGACTACAAGCAGGACAGATAACTTCTTGAGTTTTAAGTAGGGGATGCACATAAACAGCAGCATAAGAACGAATCCCACACAGGCAAATCCGAGCTGGCGATCAATAAAATACCAGGGCTGTTTATAATCTTGCAGCGCGGTGTATGAGCTTGCGCTAAATGTCATCATGATTCCGAAGCTTACCAGTAAGACAGTTAGCAGCAGTAAGAGAAAGTCTGGTCTTGTTCTCCGTATTTTCATCCCAGTTCCACATCCAATCCGCCTAAGACGCTATGTGTAGTGATTGAGAACATATATTCTAGAAATATAAATAGAAAAATCCCTCTACATACGCTAGAGGGGGATTCAATTATGCATTCGAAACTAAACAACAAAGAAGTTGCAATGAATGAAAGGAACGTCCAAAGTCATGGAATAGTAAGGATGGCGACTATGAAAATCCCAATATATGTGCATGTAAACGATCTTATCGTAGCTGTTCACGAGTGAGCTTGTCAACTACATATTGGACTGTTTACGAGCGGGTATGTGTGATTTCGAAAGTGTATTTCAAATGTAACATTTATCCACTGATATGATGATATAATCAACAGTGGCGATGTCATATAATGGCATGTTCGCTAGCTCTAGTTGAAGTAATCTTGGGAGGTTGCGGTATGATTCGTACAATCCAAATTGAAAAGTATCGACCCGAATTGGCAGCAGCAATCGCCGACATGTGGAATGATAGTCATGAATCATTCGGCGGCGGAAATTCAAGGATGACGGCACAGCAAGTGCGGCAGAGGGAGGAGAGTGCGGATACTCTAGCCTTATACTTAGCGCTAGACGGCGAACGGGTTGTGGGCTATTGCAAAATATGCGAGTACCGGGAAGACACGGGCGCGCTGTATGTGCATTTATTAAATGTCCATCCCGACTATCATAGGCAGAAGATTGGCAAGCAGCTCTTACTTCAAGTCATTGATGACACGATTACATTAGGATGGCCAAGATTGGATTTGTACACGTGGCAAAGCAATACGAAGGCGGTTCCTTTATATAAAAAATGCGGATTCTTCTGGGAGGATCGGGATGAAACGACACATCTCATGAATTTTATCCCCACAGTAGTCTGCACAGAGGCATTGACCCCTCATTTTGAGTATTTTGATTGGTATAAGGATTCCGTGAGAGAAATCACCCTCGCACCAGACGGCATCAAGCAGAATGGGTTCGACTATTATCGGTATGAGTGGGAGAAGTCCGGCAAGAAGCTGAGAGTGGAGTTTGAACGAAGAGGACGCGGTATGAGGCTGATTGATACGGATGATTATATATTGACGGCCGAGATCGCACAGCCGGATCTGATTTGCGGAAGAACCTACTCGATTCACTACCATCTCGTAAATAAGTCAGGGAAACCTCTTCACATCGAACTTCAAGGGAAGAGTGATCGCAATATTCATTTTGATTGGCAGTCCTCAATTGATGTGATTGGAGAAGTAACCCTCCAGGCAGAATTCAATGTTCAGCAATTGCAGGATGAAATCAGCCAGTGGAGAACCACTCCAACTATATGTACAGAGCTGTTGATCAATGGGAAATCCGCACAGTTCCGAGTCGGTGTTGTTCCGAAAGAGCCCGCTGCTGTGGAATTGAGGCTTCCTGATCTCGGCGCCTTCCATAGGAAGCAAGGCGTTGCCTATCTTGACATCGCAAGTCATCTGACAGAGCCAGCGACGTTCCGCTTCATGCTCCCTGCTCAAGATCAGATCGATTGGGAGCACAGCCAGTTCGAAATTCAGATCGAGCCGCTCTCCTGCAAGTCCATTCCACTCCAGTATCAAGTTCTTCAATTCGGTTATTACCAAACCGAGCTTCTAATACAAGTTGAGACAGAGTCTGGAGAATCATTGTCATTCACTCCGTTAATCAGTGCGTCATTTCCAGGGGTAGGTGCAGCTTACGGGGGGCGTTGCAACACAGGATGGCAGATTGGACATGGAAAATATGCAGTATCTCTCATGAAGGAGCATAACGACACAACGCTTAGCTGCGTCGGAATGGACAAGCACATGAGTCTCTTATTTCCGAAACTAGGGAAGCCTTTTTCGGATGAGTTCTCGAAGGCAGCGCCTAGTCATGTGTCTTTTGCAAGAGAAGAGAACGGAGCCATGGTGAAGGAAGTGCATTACCGCTCCTCAGCTTTCACGGGCGTCTTATTGAAAGTAATGACTCGGCTTCATGGCGATGGCATCGTTGAACGCTGGTTCGAAGCAACGAATGAAGGGGATAAGCCGCTGCTTGAAGATGTATGGATATCCCAATCCGTTCGTCATGATCTCTACCGCGCAATCATTCCTTATGCGGGTAAGTTTGTAGAAATGAATGATTCTATCGGAAGAGAATATGAGTACTGGGACAGCAACCTAATAACGGAACGTTGGTTGTTCAGCCGCGGAGACGAACTGCCAATCGGGATAAGCTGGGGTAAGGATTACGAATTGAAGTTCCAAGGCTGGTATATGGATTTGGACACGAATATGGGGATGCTTGATGCATGGAAGACAGTGAAGAGTGAACCCATATTCATTTCATTGGGAAGCTTTGTGGATTGGAAGGCATTCCGAGCTTGTTCCATGCAGGAGGGATGGGATGAGCATATCGAACTTACCCCTCAGACGCATCTGCAGCCAGTAGACCGGAATCCGTTCGTGAAGGGCGAACCAACCATGATCTTGGAGGATCGGAAACATAGCATATGGAGTGGCAATGTGCAGATGTCATACCGCTATTCGGCAGAGATTGAAGCCCAGTGCTCCATATCGCCTGAAGAAGAGGTGGCCCAAGCAAGCGTCACGTTGCGGCCACTTCTTCAATCGATCGATGTTGTTGATGCTCACACATGCTTGGATGTAGAGCTAGGGCAGTATCATTCAGCAATCTTCCGTCAGTTATCGAGCCCGATTGATTGCACCGAGACGGTGGAGTCGGAGTATACCGTATACACGGTTGATAACGGGGTTATTCGGATGAAAGCGGCGCCTGACTATTATTCTTCTCTGTTCTCGCTCGAAGTTGAAGGGGAAGAATGGTTGATGAGTAATTTCCCGGCTCGGGACGTCAAGTCATGGTGGAATCCTTTTGTCGGTGGGCTATACTCCAGCCTCAATCAGCTTACGATGCTGTCAACCTTGAAACAAGAACGGTCTGCACAATTTGTTAAGCTGTTTGATCAGCATCGTAATGAATG
>NZ_JMDX01000382.1:0-3795 GCF_000935845.1 Paenibacillus sp. E194 | reverse complement strand
GAGGAGCATAATCGCAAGTATTATGAATCGCTTCAACAGAGTTCCTACTATGAGGGAATCCGCTTTATCTCCACGCAGGAACTGGAAACCGAAGGCGTAGGGGAGCCATATGATGCACAGCCGGATGAGCTCGCGTTCCTCCAATTTTCTTCGGGCAGTACAGGCATTCCGAAGGGAGTGAAGCTGAGCAGCCGCAACATTTTAATTAATGCGCTCGCCATGGCAGAACGATTCGAGACGAAAGAGTCGGATACCGTATTTACGTGGCTGCCACATACGCATGATATGGGTCTGTTCGTTCAACATATTACTCCTATTGTGAGCGGAAGCAATATTGTCATTTTCTCACCGTATACGTTTGTCCGATCACCCTACCTGTTCTTGCGCAAAATGTCTGAGCATCGGGCTACCTGGTTCGGTTCAACAAACTTCGGATTTGATTGGATGGTACAGAAGGTCGCGGACGAGAAGCTTGCCTCACTTGATTTGTCTTCTTTACGGTTTGCACTGAATGGAGCTGAGCCCATATCAATCCTTGTGGTAAACAGCTTTGCTAAGAAATTTGAACCATGTGGGTACAAGCCTGAAATGATGCTGCCAGCCTACGGCATGGCAGAGGCGACAGTTGGCGTCAGCATTTGGCGAATGGATGAAGTTCCGAGGGTAGAATACATATCCCGATCTAAATTAATACATGCACAACTAGCTGTTCCTGTTCAGGAAAGCGATGATCGAGATCGCCTTCCATTCGTTCATGAGGGAACTCCACTTTCTGAGATCAGTATAAGAATTGCGGATGAACACGGGAGTACAGTGGACGAGTATGTTGTAGGAGAAATTCAGATTCAAGGTGGTTCCGTCACCTCCGGTTATTACAATCGTGACGACTTAACCGAGAGCTTGTTCGTTGACGGATGGCTGCATACCGGCGATTTGGGCTTCATAGCGGAAGGCTCGCTTGTGGTAAGCGGGAGAATGAAGGACATTATATTCATCCGCGGGCAAAATTACTTCGCTCATGATTTGGAGGAAGTGTTGTATGAGCAAGGTGCGATTCCGCGCGGCAACATCGCGTTCGTAGGTTTGTTTAACGGCGCTACACAGCAGGAAGAACTGCTTGCCTTTGTGAAGCACAAATCGGGCGTAAAGAAGCTGCTCGATCTTCGCCACCAAATCATCACTCATATGCGAGAATCTCTCGGCATTGAGGTTACTCATGTCATTCCGGTTCGCACGATTCCGAAGACAACGAGTGGCAAACTCCAACGCTTCGAGCTGCGCAAGAACTATGAAGATGGGGAGTATGACGAGGCGCTTCAAGAAATTCATGCGGGATTAGAACAGCATCGTATTCAGGAGCGGGTTATTCACTCTCCTCAAAATGAACTTGAATCCTTCCTTCGCCGGAGTTGGGCAGAAGTACTGGGCTTCACGGAAACACGTATATCTACAGATGATTCTTTCCTGGCATTGGGCGGAAGCTCGATTCAACGTTTTCAGTTCTTAGACCGCATTGAGAAGCATTTTGGCAGAGAAATTGGATTTGAGCTATTTGTCATCTGTAAGACCATTAAGCAAATGGCAGACTATTTGCTAACGATGCCTCAAGCACGTGAGATTCCTGCATCGGCATGGGATGCTGACAACAAATTAGACTTACATAATGCTGTTGCCATTACTGGAATTGCGCTGCGTGTACCGGGCGCAAGTACGCCTCAGCAATACTGGGAGAATCTATGCGCGAAGAAAGACAGCATTGGCAAGGTAAGTGAGAAGCGCAGGCAATTGGCGGGAAAACCAGAGTGGGATGACTGGCTTGGTGAAATTGCGGATATCGACTATTTTGACAATGACTTTTTCGAGATTTCCGATGAGGAAGCTGCATTCATGGATCCGCAGCAGCGGCTGATGCTGGAGATTGCCTATAAGGCACTTGAGGATGCTGGTACGCTGCCGGGGCTGGATGAGAAACGCAACATCGGTGTATATACCGGCATTAACATCAATACGTACTACCAGCTTGTTATGAATTATATGGACAAGCATGGCGTTGATCGTATCCATCCAAATACGATGGTAGGGAATATGCACAATATGGTATCGGCTCTGATTGCACATAAGCTCAACTTTACAGGGCCGGCGCTTGTAATCGATACGGCATGTTCATCCTTCCTGGTGGCGCTTCATCAAGCAGTTGCAGCGATTAGACAGAACAGCATATCAGGAGCGATTGTAGGTGCCGCTAATCTATTGGCTACGCCAATCGTCCATCAATTGTCGAGAAAGGCGGGAATTGTCTCCTCGACTCGTTGTACGAAGACGTTCGATATTGAAGCTGATGGTTCCGTGTTAGGTGAAGGGGTAGTAGTTGTATATTTGGAGCCTCTTACCCAAGCAGTTCAGGACAACAAGCAGATATATGGCATTATCCGCGGGAGCGCCGTCAATAACGATGGATATTCGCTTGGCATCATGGCGCCAAATCCGGGCGGGCAATATCAAGTTCTATCTGAAGCGTACATTGATGCGAATCTGTCACCGGGTGAAGTTGGCTATGTGGAAGCACACGGTTCAGGCACGAGAATCGGCGATCCGATTGAAGTGAACGCGCTAACCAAGCTCTTTACTGAAGGAAAGAGACGAACTGATGGCAAGATCGGATTGGGCTCTGTCAAGACCAATATCGGACATTTGCTGCCTGCCGCAGGCGGGGCCGGACTTGTGAAAGTGCTGTTATCTCTCTATCACAAAAAGCTGGTTCCAAGTTTGCATATGGGCACACGCAATCCAGCTCTTGAAATGGAGAAATCACCGTTCTTCATTGTACAAGATGTGGAAGAATGGTCAGTTGAAGAGAATAACACCCGTAAGGCAGGCATAAGTTCGTTCGGATTAGGGGGAACGAATGTACATGTGGTGCTCGAAGAATGGAATGGGGTAGAGACGCCCTCCACTGCGAGCGAAGCTACCGAGGCAACCGTGACATCAAAGACATCTGAAACGTCAGAAGCATCTGAGGTGACTGCAGCATCCGCAGCAACCACAAGATCCGCAGTTCGTCCATGTAAACATTTGCTCACCCTGTCAGCTAAATCTGAGCATGCGCTGGAGCGGGTTATTCGTCAGACACAGGAATTGCTTGAACTCAACCCTTCCATAGATATCAATCATTTATGCTTTACACGGAATCGTTATCGCAAGCATTACAGCTATCGAGCCGCCTGCATCCTTTCCAATTCTGATTCATTGAAGGCAGAGGTATTACAAACGGCAAATAGAGGTCGTTTCTTGAAAAACCGTGCCGCAAAAGTAGCGTTAGTTATCGGTGATATTGCGAGCCAACCGCTGGCGGATAATCTCTTAACTCAAGATGCTGCCCTTGAACAATTCACATTCGACCATTTGGATGTACTAGAATGTGGCGCGAGCCAATATGGGGTTTCTGAGCCGGAAATGAAGGAGCGCGTACAGTTATCGGTATTCTTTTATTGGTACTCGCTTGTACAGCGAATCCTGCAAAGCGGAGTTTCGATAATCGAAATAAGAGGGCTCGGTTCTGGCCAGATCCTTGCTGATCTGCTGCAAGAACGAATGGATATCAAAACAGCCTTAGACACATTCATGTTCGAATTGAAGAGCATTCGTGGAGAAGGCGAGGATAAAAAGTGCCATGCTCATGAGGATGCGGCTCTGCTGCAATCGAGAGCAGATGTCCTACTCGGCGTGTGCATGACTAAGGAAGAAGCAGCCAAGGTCCTGTCGCATAAGCAGAACAGTAAAGCTCAGCACATTCTG
>NZ_JMDX01000381.1:0-3808 GCF_000935845.1 Paenibacillus sp. E194 | reverse complement strand
GCAGATGGCAGCGCTGGCGGGACTTCGGCCGAGCCGACCCAGCAGCGATCCTATCAAGCGATTGTTTCTTTGGGTGAAATGGTAGATATCGGAAAAATAAGCGGAGTACTTGTGAATCAGAAAATAGTTGAGTATATTGAGAAATAGAGGCTGACAGTCAGCCTCTATTTTTTTTGTCATCCTGTACCGATTGACAGAGAAGACTGTGAGCCATGCGCTCGCTGCCGGTACGCTTGAACCGCGAACGCGAATGGATTCGATGGGAACGGTGCCATCGCTCGTGCTGACGATTGGATTGTGGGACGTCCGCTTTGTGGCGGCGGGTGCGGAGAAAGATAGATTCGAATAAACATTGAATGCTAGGTTACTAGGGGATGTCGGATATACAATGTCTAGTTTGGAAAACGGCCTAAATCATTTTGTCGCGTTTGGCTTGACATCCGTCTTTTTACGTGCGACGACATACAATTCATGTCCGCGCATGTCTGCTTGGAGATGGGGAATAAGAGCCATCTTCTCTTGTATAGAAATTTCTTTGTATCGGTCTGATTTCTGTAGACTTAGATTGATATCCATATGAATTCGGTGCGGAGCTTGGCGAGAAAAGATAGTAATTAGTTCAAATGAAGCCTGTTCCAGCAATAAAGGTAAATTATAACTAGAGTAATGGAATAAATGATCGACTTCTGTATAGAGTAAAGATTCAACTCCGCAAATTTCATTGGTAAAGGAGTGATGGTTTGGAACGCTAAAAAATAGCAAACCATCCTCATAAAGTACAGAATGAACTTCTTGTAGAAAAGTAATTGGTTCCGGAACATGTTCGAGCACATGCCAAAAAGCAACGGCGTTAAAGGTTGGTTGTGTGGGGAAAAGCGATCGCTCCCACATGCTGTTATTCAATTTAATACCGTAATTTTCTTTAACATATTGGCAAGAAGTGGCGGATGGTTCTAAACCTGAAACATTCCATCCCGCAGCTTGTGCAGCGTATAAAAATTCACCGGTGCCAGAACCTATTTCAAGCAGATTTCCTTTGGTTGCGTGAAATTGTTGAATTAATGTGATATTGAATAATGCAAATTCAACAAAAGTAGATTCTTTATACGGCTCTCTCATAGATAACCAAGCTTCATTATAAATTTCCGGAATAAATTTTTTAGTATTGATATTTGATAATCCTTCCTGAAATACCAACTCGCAATTAGAACATTGCAATAAGTTAAATTGGCTATAACGATGAAAGTATGTAATGAATTGTGATTTGCATATCGGACAATTCATGGATAGCCCTCCCCCTTCACATTATGGTATATGACTTCGTGGAGCATTGTGTTCTATCCTAAAAAAAGAAATCAGGAACAATCGCGGAACAAGACTGGCATGACGAGTTGTTGACATTGGGTGTTTTGTATGCCCGGCTGTGAAGACGACAGCAGGAAGGGAGCGACTGGAGCTTATCTTCATGAGGCTGCAAATCTTATTACGCTCGATTCCTTGGCAGACACACTGGATTGCAGTACCATAACCAGTTTCCCCGTTGGATAAGTGGCAGTCTACAACTACGAGCGGTTACCAAAAAAATGAAGAAGCCTTAGCCCGATGAAAGCACGAGCGAAGGCTGCTTAAGCATATTATTTTATTTTAATGAGAATAAATGTACCGCTCGATCAGCGTTTCATACACATTTTTAGGACGGAGCCCGACAAGTTTTTCTACCGGCTCACCGTTATGAAACATCATGACGGTTGGCATAAACATAACGCGGTATTCGGACGCGATGGCAGGGGAGTCGTCACAACACTATGTGATGTTTTGTATGAATAACTATAGTCAAGCAACAAGAAGTGTTTTAACATCTGCAGAAATACAGCAAAACCTCCAGTTCCACATCGTGGGCTGGAGGTCTTTTTGTTTTGAATGGTGAACCCTAAAAGTGCACCAAGGATCCTATTTTGCGCCAAAGCGAGAAATCCGCAGGCAAGCCAGTAAATGACGAGCAGCTTGCCGCCTAATTTGATGAGTTGAAAGCTTGCGCTCAATCCTACCGTGGTGAAGAACGTGAGCATGAATAGACTTTGGAGCGAAGTATCCAATGTAATTTCCAAAAGTCCTGTTGTTTTTAGGATTGTAGCTAGAATAGCAAACAGCAGTCCACCGACAACAGGCGCCGGAATACAAAACTTTTGCAGTACTCCCGATTTTCTGACAAGTAAGGTTCCTAGTACAAGCAGGGCTACGGCCAAAAATATCGTATTCACTTGATTAAGCGCCATCGTCATCAGTGTTCCTCCCCATAAATGTCATGATAGCTTCATTCGTCAAGTAGGCTCCTAGCTTAATGGTTCTTCCGTTCTCGTCAACGGCTGGATTCACCTCGCAGATATCAAAAGAAAGCGTTTTCTTATGAGCGGATGAAATAATGTTATCGATCTGTCCTTCATACATATCTTCTTCTAAAATGTAGCGGGTACCGAGATCGTCCCCTTTGTCGAACAGTTCTTGTGTATTACCGAAACGCTGGATGCCAAGCACAAAGTAGCTACTATTGCGATCCTGCTCTAGTATTTGACGGAACATCGTTCCTGATGATGGCTGAGTGTCGTAGGGGTGTAGGTCAAAATGGGCGTCAATATTGATAATGCCTAGCGAAGCATCTAGTCCGATATGCTGCCGGACACCTAAATAATGTCCATACAGCGTCTCATGTCCACCGCCAAAAATAATAGGAGTAGAAGACTTGGATAAGAGATCAGAGACGGTATGACCCAATGCTGCTTGGGCTTCTTCAAGTTTGTCATTGGAACAAGTCACATTTCCCGCATCGACAAGACGATGACCTTCCGCTGTTCTCCAGGGGAGGCTTGCGAGCGCTTGCCTGATCGCATTCGGAGCGTTTGCCGCGCCTAATCTCCCTTGATTGCGTCGAACGCCTTCCTCGCATTCAAAAAGGTGCTGAGCAGAAAGGCAGTGGTCGATTCCTTGCGAAAATACGAACCAGTGCATCCACGAAGACGATATTGAATCACTCCCTTTGTATAAGGAAAAGTTGGTCTTGGTGCTGCATCGGAATCATGCCCTAGCTCAGAAGGAATCTATTACATTCAAAGAGTTGGAAAGAGAACCCTTCATTATTAGCATGGAAGGATTCCAGACGAGGGAAGATATTTTGAGAGCCTCTGCGCTCAAGCAAGCATCTCCGAACATCAAATTCGAAATCGAGCGGATTGAGACCGCTTTGACATTGGTAAGAGAGAATCTAGGCGTTTCCATTATTCCGGAAAACTATTTAGTTGAACCGAAGGATGAATCGATTGTCCGCAAAACGTTGGATTCGCCTGCGTTGGGACGTACCGTCTATTTGATGGTTATGAAAAATCGGTATTTGGCACCTGCGGTTCAATGCTTCTTGGAAGAGATACAACGCAATTTTGCGCTAGGGCACAAAGCAATGGATGTGATATATAGTATGGGTAAGGGTGAAAAAGAGAAGTTAGAGAGTAGTAATCTTTAAGGTAAGGAGGTTCGTTCCATTTCTTTACTTTGTATCTGTTCGTGAAGTTCATAGATATCATCGTGGTATTTGCAAGCTTCGCAAAATCATGAGAAAGCTCAATAATAAGATGAAAGAGGTATCAACGAGATGGAACAAATCAAAGCTATAAAAACCGAAATAGGTGAAATTCATGGAAGAGACGCGATCTTCCTAGATGATATTCAATTCAATTATCAAAAGAATGAAGTTAAATTAATTGGTGAGATAAGTGGTTCATTATGTACAGAATCGGATAATGATGAGTTTATTGGA
>NZ_JMDX01000380.1:0-3843 GCF_000935845.1 Paenibacillus sp. E194 | reverse complement strand
AGTTCAATGAAATCCATAACTATATGTTTCCGAATAAGCAATCGGTAACGGTGACGGATGCGGATGGTGTGTCTGGAGAGTTGACGAGACAAGCCAGATATATTCCTCAGACTGGTATACTGTATCAATTTGTGGATGGCAAAGGACAGGCCATCACCTATACGTATGATGATTTGAATCGTGTAACTGCGGTAACTAATGCTGACGGGTCGCAAACCAAGATTGAATATGACGATACGAACAACCGTATCGTAGTCATGGATGCGGCCGGACAACGAACGGAACGATTCTTTGATCCTTTCGGACGATTAATCAAGGAAACGAATGGGCGAGGAACGGCAGAGCATCGTTATAATGAATATGGAGATTTGATTTCCAAGGGAGATTTCAATGGTTCTGCCACGCAATATGAGTATGATGCTTGGGGTCGTGTCATAGCAGAACAACCGGGGTATTTTGCTGCTACGCGTTATCAGTATGATGACGGCGCCAATACCATAATTACCATGGATGGCACGAATAACCCGATTAAAGAAACGTACGATATTCTAGGCAGAGTGACAGTGAAGGAAGAGTTCAGGCCATCTGGAAATGTGGTGTTGGCGCGTTACGAGTATGATTATGCAGGGAATGTCACGAGTTCCACAGACGCGAATCAGAATGTGACCAAGTATGAGTACGATATCTTGGGAAGATTGCTAGCTGTAACGGATAGCGAGGGCAAGACAACCCGTTATCAATATGATCTGTCTGGAAATATAGTCGAAGTCAAATATGCAGATGGCAACACGGTGCAGAAACGATATGACCAGATAGGACGATTGGTTCAGCAGACCGATCCGAACAAGCAAAGCAAGAAAGTGTACTATGATGTGAATAGTAACATCTCCCACACGATTGATAAGAACGGGCAGTCTCAAACCTTTGAATATAATCACCTGAATATGCTGACAAAAGCGGCAGCTGCTGACGAAACGATAACGTACAGCTACGATGCTCTAGGCAATCGAATGTCGATGTCCGATGGAACAGGAACGACGGCGTATGGATATTATCCAACAGGCGAACTGGCATCGATTCAATATCCAGATCAAACGAAGCTGAGTTTTGAGTATGACACACGTCAGTTGAGAACGAAGCAAACCATTAACGGATCAAACTTTGCTATGACCTCTAATATAGATTACCTCTATGAGGCTGGTGTTCCAACGAAGCTGCGAGCACTTGATGGCAATGGCGCGACGTTGTCTGAGTATGCGTATAATTTTAACCAACAGTCTAAGCAGCTTGCAAAACTGAGTGCGTCGAATGGACTCAATGAAGTATACAATTATGATGGTTATAATTTAGCTGGCATTCAACAGAAGCAAGGAGAAGCACTATTTGGAAACTACAGCTATACCTATGATAACAATCGAAATGTTACGGCTAAAAACGATAATGGAGCAGGCCATCAATTTAGCTACGATAAACTGAATCGAATCAAGACATCAAGCCAGTTCAATGAGGCCTATGCGTACGATCAGCGAGATAACCGCAGCACCCTGCAAAGCGATCAGGTACCGGATATCAAGGGGGCAACCTACACCTACGATAACCGCAACCGCTTAGTCAAAGTAACAACCGAAGACGGTAAATCCGTCAGCTACCGCTATAATGGCGATAACCTGATGGTAGAACGCACCGAAGGTGGTGTAACGACCCGATACTACTATGACGACAGAGCGAAGATTGTAGCAGAAGGTAAGATAGAGGGGAACGGCAGCGTCATAATTACCGCGGCGTATGTCCACGACTCATACGGAAAGCTGCTGGCACGTCAAGTTCCGGGACAGAATGGTCTTCAGTATTATGTAACCAACGGACACGGTGATGTTACGGAAATCCGTGATACGCAAGGAAATATACTGAACCGATATACGTATGACATCTGGGGCAATCCATTGGTTCAAGAGGAGACGGTTCCGAACATTTTCCGTTACTCGGGCGAATATTGGGATGCAACAACGAATCTGCAATATTTGCGAGCAAGATGGTATGATCCAAGTGTAGGACGGTTTACTAATGAGGATACCTATGAAGGGGAACTTGGTAATCCACTGAGCTTGAACTTGTATACGTATGTCGGGAATAATCCGTTGATCCGTTGGGATCCAAGCGGCCATAATTGGGTTACAAACGAATGGAACACATTCGTAAATGATATGAAACAGATTCACTCCTCTTGGTACTCTGCAGCAGATTATTGGACTATGGGATCAGTCTCTCAAATTAACGACTACATTAAAGTCAGCAAAGAAAAACCTATGTCTTTGGAGCAATGGCTCAAAGCTGCAGAATTGTTTATGGAAATTACACCGATGAAGGCAGCAAACCAAGGTGTTAAATTAAGTAAGAATGTGAATACAGTAGTAAAAAAAGCAGTTAAGGGCTGTAATTGTTTTACTGCCGGAACAAAGGTTCAAACAGATGAAGGGGAGAAAAATATCGAAGACATTGAAGTCGGAGATAGGGTTCTTTCCAAGAATGAAGAAACAGGCGAGACTGCGTACAAGGAAGTTACGCATCTTTATCGAAATGATAAGGAAGTCATCTATGAACTAACAGTAGGTGACCAAGTCATAGAGACAACCGACAATCATCCGTTTTGGGTAGAAGGTAAAGGTTGGGTATTAGCGGTAGACTTGCAAGTGAAGGATAAGCTACGGCAGAGTAACGGAAATACCTTAACAATTGACAACATTAAGATTGTTAAACACAATGAGAAAGTTAAGGTTTATAACTTTACTGTTGCAGATTTCCATACTTACTTCGTGAGTGAATTGGGAATTTGGGTTCATAATATTAACAGTTTTTGCGGTACAGCATCTGACCTAGCAAATATGGCTAGAAAATCAAAAAAATCCATTGATGGATTAGCGGGTGCAAAAGTATCCACAAGCCTTGTAAATGATGCTGCTCTTGATTTTGTAGGAAAAGGTGCTAAAATACAAAAAATTGATGGTGGAATGTTATACATTAGTAAAGACGGATTGAGATCTGTGAGAACTGGAGTAAAATACGGTAAGAGCAAAAAACAAGGAACTACGGTGTATGAAGCTAATTTTGAGACATTCAATAGTAAAGGGAAACAACTTACTAATTATCATGTCGACATTGAATAAATTAATTTAAGAGAGCGGTGAATATATGGTAGTTCCTGTCCTAAAGAGAATATTAGTTCGTGGAGAAGCTGAACAAAAAGATGATTTCGTACTTCCTGCGAGCGCAGATATAGGGACCGCTGATTCAGAAGGAGTCGAGTATTTTTATTTTAGGGTAATGACACCTAGCAGACTGCTTGCTATTTTAGATGAAGATAAGATAATAGATGGCAGAGCGACATTCATTGTAAATGAATTTGATTTGACTTTAGTAGAGAAGGAAATTAATAAGATATTGGAGGATTGTATCCGACCTACTTGGGATGAAGTTGCAAAAGCTATTAATCGTTATTTAGAATGGGAATATGATAATATCCAATATGAAACACTTGAAGAAGCAATGGAAAGACTAAATAAGAATAATTAATTTCTAGGGCCTCGAAGGGTTTGATCACCTTCGAGGTTTTTTCACTAGAAATATTGGGAGTCCGACGGAGTAATAGGGAATTACGCGTGGTAACAGATTCAGTATCCGCTCAGCAAATGATAGGCACGAGCATGCCCAAGGGAGGAATGTATACATTCTTACAAGACGTATTGGTAAAAGGAGAAAAGAACTATACATTGAGCAGTCAAATTGCAATTTGGAACTTAAAAAATGCCAAGGTGCGTGTCATCCTACATTATTTCGATGTGAACT
>NZ_JMDX01000379.1:0-3844 GCF_000935845.1 Paenibacillus sp. E194 | reverse complement strand
ATCCGGCCGATGAAGTCCACGTTGCCGTCCGGCATCCAGCGCGCCAGGTCGCCCGTCCGGTACAGCCGCTCCCCTGCAGCGAACGGGCTGTCTACGAATTTCTCCGCCGTCAAATCCGGGCGGTTCAAGTAACCGCGGGCCACACCCGCTCCGCCGATAACCAGCTCGCCCAACACCCCGATCGGCACCGGCTTCAGACTCGCATCCACGATGTAGAACTTGGCGTTCAGCCACGCTTTCCCGATCGGCACGCTGCCCGTCTTCGGCAGCTTCTCCAGCGGCTCGTCATAGAAGCTGGAGTCAATCGCCGCTTCCGTTACGCCGTAGCTGTTAATAATACGGAACTGCGAGCCGAAGCGCTCCTGCAAGGTGCGGTAATCCGCTACGCTGCACGCATCCGAGCTTGTGAGCAGCAACTGCATCGAGCTGAGATCCAGACCCTCGGCATACACATGCTCCATGAACGGCACGATCAGCGCCGGAGTCGATTCGAACACCGTCACGGCGTAGTCGCGAATCCAGCCGTAGAGGCGGGTTGGATCAATCCGGTCGTCCTTCGGCACGATGACCATGGTGCCACCGTTGTACAGCGTCCGCGCAATGTCGCCGACGAACACGTCGAACGAGAAACTGGCGAGTTGCAGCAGCCGGATCGGGAACTGATCCAGGCGGTAGTCCCGTCGGTAGCCCGCCGCCGTGTTCACCAGGCTGCGGTGTTCCACCGCCACGCCCTTCGGACGGCCAGTCGTACCGGAGGTGTAGATGACGTAAGCCAAATCGCGCGGCTTGTTCACATTCGCCGGATTCGATGCGAGATCCGCCACCAGTACGTTCTGCTCGGCTTCTGACGTGGCGGACGTTTCGGCAGCAGCCGTTACCGCTTGCGCCAAAGCCTCCGCCTCTGCGCCTGCTTCGTCCAAAGCTTGTACGCCCACAGCCACTTCCGCCGCTCCGAGGCTGTACGTCGCAGCGTCGTCAAGTGCAAGCACCGTTTGCAGCGCTAGAGCTCCGTCGCTGCGCCAAACTTCCGCCTGCTCCAGCAGGCGGGTCTGCGTGAGCAGAACCGATGCCCCGCTGTCCGTGAGCATATACTCGATCCGCTCCGCCGGATAGTCCGGATCAAGCGGCACATAAGCGCCGCCCGCTTTCCATACGGCGAGCACCCCGATCAACAGCTCCGCCGAACGGCCGACCAGAATGCCGACCACCTGTTCTGGCTTCACCCCGTGCGCCCGCAGTGCATACGCCAGACGATTCGCTTTGGCGTTAAGCTCCGCATAGGTCAGCTTGCTGTCTTCGTAGACAACCGCCAGCGCTCCCGGAGTGCGCTCCGCCTGCTCCTCGAACAGCTCGTGGAACGTCCTCTCTCTCCACGACTCATCCGCTTCCAAACCTGTACCCTCTGCGGCGGATTGCTTCGCAAGAGCCGAAGACGACACGTCAAACCCGACCAGCAAATTATGCTTTTCGCTGTCCGTCAATATATCTAAATCCGAAATCCGCGCACCCGGCTGAGCCAGGATCGACGCCAAAAGCTGCTCGTAATGACCCGCCAGCCGTACCATCGTTTCCTGTCTAAACAACGAGGTAGCGTACTCGATCTTGCAAACCAGCTCGTTATCGGCTTCCACGATATCAAAGCTAAGATCAAACTTTGCCGTCTTTTCCTCAATGTCGAACAGCGACCATTGCAAGCCTTCCAGGGTTAAATTCAAGCTTTCGTGCTTTTGCAAAGAAAACATGGTGTCAAACAGCGGATTCCGGCTTAAATCCCGGCTCACCTGAAGAGCTTCCACCAGTTCCTCAAACGGATAGTCCTGGTGCTCGTAGGCTCCAAGCGTCGTTTCCTTCACTTCCTGCAAGTAATCCAGGAACGTCCGCTCCGCGGCCGGACTCAATCGAAGGGCCAGTGTATTGACGAACATGCCGATAATCGGCTGCAGGTCGGCGTGAGAACGGGCGGCAATCGGAGTGCCGACCACGATATCTTCCTGTCCCGCGTATTTATGAAGCAATATGGAGTACGCAGCCAGCAGAAGCATATACAGTGTCGCCCCCGAATCGCCGGCAAGCCGTTTGAGAGCTTCGCTTTTCTCTGCATCCAGCGTAAACGTGAGCGTTCGACCGTCAAACTGCTGGACGGCCGGGCGGGAGAAGTCGAGAGGCAACTCAAGAACCGGAAGCTCGGAGTTGAATACCCCTCGCCAGTATTCCTCCTGCTTTTTGATACGCTGGCGCTGTTCCTCGGATTGCTGCCAAACGGCGTAATCCTTGTATTGAATCCGCAGCTCCGGCAATTCTTCCCCATTGTAAAGCCGCACGAATTCATGCAGCAGCACGTCCATGGAAAGGCCATCGGAACCAATATGATGAATATCCAGCGCAAGCAGGAATTTTTCTTTCTCCAGTTCGATCAGCAGGGCGCGCAGCAAAGGCGGCTGGGTCAAGTCAAAAGGCTGAATGAAGCCTTCAAGAATGGCCGCAACCTGATCTTCACTTGCTTGAAGCTTCTCGACCTTGAAAGCTGCGAGCGGATGAATACGCTGTACTGGCTCCCCATTCACGATTTCAAAACCGGTGCGCAGCATATCGTGCCGGGCCACCAAAGTAGTCAGCGCCTTTTCCACTTTGGCCTCGTTCAAAGCCCCTTCCAATTGCAATGCGCTTGGGAGGTTGTAATTCAGCTCCGAGCCATCCAGCTGGTGCAAGACGTACAGCCTTTTTTGCGCAGAGGAAACCGGATAGTACGCTTTTTCTTCTGCTTTCGGAATCGAGCTGTGCCGTGTTTCTTCCAAGCTGGCAATAGCCCCGGCCATCGACTCTACCGTCATATAGCGGAACACATCGCGCAGCGGAAGTTCGACGTTCATTTCCTTCCGAATCTTGCTGACAAGGTTCGTCGCCCGCAAGGAGTGGCCTCCAAGCTCGAAGAAATTGTCCAGGACTCCAATGCCGGAGTAGCCCAGCACTTCCTCCCAGATCTTCACAAGCTGGGACTCCGTCCGGTTACGCGGCACTACATATTCGACGCCCGTTTGCAAGCCGCCTTGCGGCTCCGGCAGCACTTTGCGGTCCACTTTGCCGTTGGACGTCAGCGGCATGCGCTCCAGCTGCACGAAGTACGACGGGATCATGTACCCCGGCATTACCTGGGCCAGCGAGGTTCTCATTTCGCTGACCGTCAGCGTCCGGGCGGCCACAAAGTAAGCGACAAGCGCCTTCTCGCCCCCGCCGTCCTGACGGGCTAGCACCACCGCTTCTTCCACGCCTTCGACGTTCAGAAGCTGTGTCTCGATCTCGTCCAGCTCGATCCGGTACCCGCGGATTTTGACCTGGTGGTCAATCCGTCCCAGGTATTCGATGTTGCCGTCCGGCAGCCAAGCCGCCAAATCGCCCGAGCGGTACAATTTTTCTCCCTCCGCAAACGGGGAATCGACAAACTTCTCCGCCGTCAGATCCGGACGGTTCAGGTATCCTCTCGCAAGGCCTTCCCCGGCCACATACATTTCGCCCGCTACGCCGATCGGCACAGGACGTCGGTTTTCATCCAGGACGTACACCTTCAGCGTCGGGATCGGCTTGCCGATATTGCTCTTCGCTGCCTCAATCTCGATCCACGTTATTTCCTTATACGTCACGTGAACTGTCGTCTCGGTAATACCATACATATTGATCAGCTTCGTCTCCGGGTACTTCGTCTTGAAGCCCTTGAGCAGCAGCGGACTCAGCGCTTCGCCCCCGAAGATGACGTTGCGAATCCGCAAATCGTTCGGATGATCCGCCAAGACCTCACGCAGCATCTGGTAGAAGTAAGTTGGCGTCTGGTTCAAAATCGTGACCTGTG
>NZ_JMDX01000378.1:0-3951 GCF_000935845.1 Paenibacillus sp. E194 | reverse complement strand
GCTCGATCTTCTCGTAATGCTCGACTACCGGGAATGGATCATAATAGTGATGCAAGAGTGCCTTCCAATCCTGATATTCTTCAGAGCCTCTAAACCCGATTGTATGATCCTCCAGCGTCTCCCATCTGACTAGCAATATATATTTACTCTCTTGCTCCATACACTTCTGCAGCTCATGATCGATGTAGCCCTTCATACGAGATATGATCTTGGAAGCCTGTTTAAAGCTTTGCTCAAACGCCGAGTCTTGCCCCGGAATGATATGTAATGCGGCCACTTCGAGAATCATATTGATTCCACCTTCTCGCTTTGAGTTATGCAATGGAATACTTCAGCGAGACCACCGTTGCTTGCTGCACGCATCCATTGGCTTCCATAATCTTTCGCATCGGAGCATTTTCGATTTCCGTTGCCCCGAGATACGATTTTGCTTGAAAGTCATGCTGCAAACGATACAGCCCGATTGTATGTAACCCTCTCCCCAATCCCTTCCCTTTATACGCAGGATGAATGCCTATCCAAAATAGGCGACCTTCTTGATTTGTATCTGGTTCGATATGAGGAAACACGACGCCTACGGGCTCGTTATTGAACATGTAAACGGTATACATGTTATCTACTTGAGATGGCAATTCAATCTTCATGGTATCAAGGAATTTCGATGCATCATGCCTATTCGTATTCATGACTTCCGCTAGAAAAGCGATAGCCTTTGGTTCATTTACGGGCCAAATTTCATAGGCGGGAACAGATATGCCTAACTGTTCTCTAAGTTCCCTGGTATATATCGCTCGTTCACCAACGATGCTCATTTTTTGCTGCACGACGGGCAGCTCATGTAATAGAGTGTGAGAACACTCAAGCAATATGGATTGCAGTTTATTCCTTGTCATGCTAGACAGAAGATCACTGATTAAAGCATCGATTTTTGCTGCATCGTGTGTATTGTTTAATATTTCCAGAACGACAGCAGCATCGCTTTTCAAATGATGTATACCAACCGCTTTTAGCTGTTTCAATAATTCATTGATTTCAGTCATTTCATTTCTACCTTTCTTTTCTTGATGAGAGGATCCCCGCTTACCAACTTCCTTATTCTATCTTCTTTCATTCGATCATTATTCTGAAACTCCTTCTGCGCACACTTTCAGACAGAGCTTGAAATATGGATAGATATTCATATACTTGATTAGGTGCGCAAATTTTTCCTGCTCTAACTAAAACAATTGATTTCGGGCAAGTCGAATGATGATAACGGAGGGATGATGTGTTACCTACCCAAACAAAAGGCAAAAAGACATACGTAAAGTTTGTTCTCTTCACCTATATGCTGATGGCGCTTGCAGGCGGACTCGCAATTGCTTTCGGTTACTTGGGGTTCACGACCAAAACTGCTTCGTGGATGTATCTATTTATTCTTATCGGAGGATGGTCTCCTACGATCGTATCGTATTATGTTTTAAAACGGGACGGGCAAGTCACTTCCTTTAGAGAATGGCTGCGCAATCTTTTTGACGTTAAGCATAGTCTAAAGTTGTATTTCCTGCTGCCATTATTTTTGCTACTCCATTTCGGTATTCGAGGATTTCTTTCAGATGTTGATATCGTGATGCCTTGGTATTATGTCATGCTTTTGATACCTGCTATGGTGATTGGAGGCGGCTTGGAGGAGGCTGGGTGGAGATATATTTTGCAGCCCGCACTCGAGAAGAGGATGTCCTTTATTCCTGCAACGCTTGTAACCAGTGTGATCTGGGCGGTATGGCATTTGCCACTCTTTTTTATCGTAGGGACAGGACAATACGGAAAAAGTTTTCTTGTATTTACTTTTCAAATCATCGGGTTAAGCTTCGCATTGGCATGCATTCGAAAAATTAGCAACAGTGTCTGGCTCTGTGTATTATTCCATAGCTGTTCCAACGCCTTAGCGAATGTATTTATCGTGAAGTCATCCGTTATGGCAGCAATCATCACTGCTGTTGTAATGGCCGTTGTTTCGATATTGATCGTCAGGTTGGATAACAACAAAAAATCAAATTTTCAACATGCGCGATTCCTATAATTGCAAATTAGTAAAATCAAAAAGGACTATCCCTCAAGCGTTAGGAGTACGAATCCCGCTTCTGTGGATAGTCCTTATTTTATTGACTAGTATGAAAACAACCCTCATCCAACTCATACCCTTAACATTTTGAATCACAATGACCTTGCACAGGAAGGTTTTTCGTACGCATCGATAACGCTTTATGATCAAGCGAGTAGCTAATAAAGGCGAGAAGTGAGGCAGCGATTGCAACAATTCCGCCAACTCATGAGACATCGATAAGCTTCATGTTCGTCGAAACGAAGCCCCCTAATGCCGATCCGATTGCGATCCCGACATTCACGGTACGGGAGCTAACGATGATGCGAAATCTTTAGCAGACGCAAATTGTTGATTCGCCAGATCAATAAAGTACAGCTGGATCGTTGAGGTCATGGTGTACATGGCTAATCCAATGAATGAGATACTAATCAGTCCCGGAATCAGCGATTGGGAGCTGCTTACATGATAAAACCCAAGCATTTAAAATCTTGCAGACTGCGCAACGCTTGGGTTCGATTACATGCTTAATAAAGTTCTTGATCACGTTCTAGATTACGTCCTTGATTATGTTCTTGATCACGTTTTGATGCTTATTATTCAGTTTACAGACGCATCAATTGTTAGAGCCTCTTGAAGCACGAGCAAGGCTAATTCATGCTCCTGAATGACAAAGGGAACTTCGGTCGGCTCCACCCAGATTCGTGTTGTCGTTTCATTCTCTCTAGAGAACGGATGAACTTCGTAATATCCGGTGCTTCTTCAAAAGGAATCCACGTCAGCTTCATATGATGTCCGTTCCAATCGACATAAACGGTTGTTCTCAACATCGCTTCCTCCCCCAAGTGACGGCAGCCCTTAACAGGTATGGGCTGCGCGTACATTTATATTTGCACCTTCCGCTTAGCCTGAAACGGATACATCTTGTACTCGCCATTACCAGATGAATATTTCAAGATGTTCCAATCATCAGGCACCCCATTGTAATACGCGCCAATGCATCCAGTCGTACAGCGATGACCAGCAATTAAAATATTCATTTCTTGGAGACTTTCGTCCTCCATCAGCTCATTCATGAATGCAAATACCCTCTTCGCATAACTGCGTGGTTCTTCGACTCCTCCATAGACTTTGGGATCAGGAATCCCCCCTAGCAGCTTTACCTCATTCTTCAGCAGACCATCAGCTTCTCCTAAATCATATACATCCAGTCTTGAATCAATTGTGGGATTTATCCCTGTCGCAATCTCTGCGGTCTGCACAGCCCTCACTTGCGGCGAGGAGAATACGTAATCAAATGTAATCGGTTGAAGACTGTCTCGCAGCTCTTCCGCTTGCCTCACCCCAATGTCATTTAACGGGAGACCCATTCTCCCCTGAATTCTTCCTTGTTTATTAAAATCCGTTTGACCATGCCGAACTACGTAAATCATTCTACCCCCTCCTTTATGCATACCCATCCCACAGATTCGTCATAATTCACATCCGCATACCAATAAATAAATCATTTCTACAGAGACTGACTCCCCTGTTAACTCTTATCAGGTTCAATCCTAATCATTGACAAGTTCTGCAATATCTAACCGGACTGCACCTGCTATCAACGATTCGCTCGAATTTGCTTTATCGCAGCTTCAATACTCCTGCATCCTGTTCATTCCACACCCCGAATGCCTACAGAGAGGTTATCATCCCAAAACATTGGGAGCCTCTCCTTCAACCCTTCTGATAGCGGCAAATTCGGCAGTTCATCCCTGTCCACCCAATATATAGGACCTTCCTCCGTTCGCTCTATCAGTTGTCCTTCATACACACTCGTCCGATAGCTGAAAGACGAAAGTATTTATCGCCTGTTTCATTGTTGTACC
>NZ_JMDX01000377.1:0-3958 GCF_000935845.1 Paenibacillus sp. E194 | reverse complement strand
ATAAATTACTGGATAAACTTTATCAAGGCCATGTTTAAGTTTAAGCTCTCTAGCCGCTTCACTTACAGATTCACTACTTGCTTGAATCGGCTTCAATCCGAATTTCTCAACTAAATATGAGTTAGATTCATTTCCAGTCAATATCTCACTTTCAAACCCGTTTGAAACAATATAATCTCTTACCTCAGGATTACTTTCAATCTCTTCAGCCTGTACCATTTCCAATTGAAAAACTTCTGTTGTGACTTGCTTAACAATACTCTCAATTTCAATGGCATTAACAACTGGAAGTACAGGCGACATTAGCAAAATCAATATTACAAAAAACAATCCTAACTCCCCTTTCAGTTATTTTTCCAGAATATTTCCTGACTAAATATTACAATCGTTTGTGATTTAAATAAAGGAGTATCATGGAAATAACTTCAGTAGTATTCATTCAAAAGTATTTTTATAGCGAAAAATAAAAGAATAATACATAGAAAATCAAAAAATTAGTTGACACTATTTTTAATGCGTGTTAAAAATGTTAATATCCATTTCGGAAAACTAAATATTTGGGCAATGAAAGGATAAAGTAGTGGAAATCTCCCTATCTCAGAGAGCTGATGGTTGGTGTGAATCAGCATATAGATTATTCATGAAGTTCGTCCTGGAGCATCTTTCATAAATCTCACATTGTGAGGAAATGAAAGACGGTAGTGAATACCGTTATCAAATAAAGTGGTGAAGAATTTTGTTCACAACTAGGGTGGTACCGCGATATATATATCGTCCCTACGTATTTACGTAGGGACGTTTTTTATTAAGGTCTTACTCTTGTTGTATCTTCATAACTAGGGTGGTACCGCGATATTTTATCGTCCCTACGTATTTACGTAGGGACGTTTTTATTAAGGTCTTACTCTTGTTGTATCTTCACAACTAGGGTGGTACCGCGATATTTCATCGTCCCTACGTATTTACGTAGGGACGTTTTTTATTTGAAAGGAAGTGGTTGTATGAGAAAGGATCCACGATAGAACAATATGATTAAAGACCGAATCGTAATAGACAAAGAAGATAGAAGAAGCAGAGAGGAGATAAGGAGATGGATTCACAGCAATGGACATCGAAATTAGGTTTCATTTTAGCTGCAGCAGGTTCTGCAATTGGTCTTGGCGCGATTTGGAAGTTCCCGTATATGGCCGGTATTGGAGGCGGTGGCGCGTTCTTTCTTATTTTCATCGGTTTCACTTTATTAATAGGTTTACCGTTATTATTGGCGGAATTTGTAATTGGAAGAAGTGCACAAAAAGAGGCTGTTGAGGCATATAGAGATATTGCTCCTAAGACGCTATGGCCGTGGGTCGGTAAATTAGGGATTGTAACCTGCTTCATATTGCTTTCATTCTACAGTGTTGTAGGAGGATGGATTCTATTATATTTGTGGAACGCAATTACAGGCAGACTATGGGAAGGAAATGGCGCGTACGAAGCAACTTTTGGTGAAATCATTTCCAATCCATATTTGGCGGTTGGAGCACAGCTATTATTTATTCTTATTACTATTTTTATCGTAAGTAAAGGTGTGCAAAACGGTGTTGAAAAAGTAAATAAATATTTCATGCCCGCACTATTTGTTTTATTCTTTGTATTAATTGTTCGAGCACTTACATTAGATGGTGCCGGAGAAGGAGTTCGTTTCTTCTTACAACCAGATTTCTCACATGTAACATCTGAAATTGTGTTATATGCGATGGGGCAATCGTTTTTCTCATTATCTGTCGGTGTAGGAGTCATGGTAACGTATAGCTCATACTTACCGAAAGAAGAAAGTTTACCGCGTTCCGCATTTTCTATCGTCGGTTTAACGCTTGTAATTACATTGCTTGCTGGACTTGCTATTTTCCCGGTTGTATTCGCATTTGGAATGGAACCATCTCAAGGGCCAGGTCTATTATTTATTGTATTGCCAGCGATTTTCAGTAAAATGGCATTCGGAAAACTATTCTTCATTATTTTCTTGTTACTATTTTTCTTTGCAACGATAACATCCGCAATTTCGATGTTGGAAATTAGCGTTGCCTCTTTAACGAAAAAAGGGAGCGGAAAACGCGAAAAAAACGGCACTGATTGTTGGATTACTAATCTTTGTTGTAGGGATTCCATCGGCGCTATCATATGGCGTATTAAGCGATGTGAACTTGTTTGGCAAAACCGTCTTTGATTTAGCAGACTTTACAGTAAGTAATGTTCTTATGCCACTCGGTGTATTATTAGTTGCGATCTTCGTACCGTTAAAAATGAAGAAAGATGTATTAATGAGAGAATTGGAAGTAAGTAAAAATAAAGGCTATAAATTATTCGTATTATGGTTATTCTTACTTCGCTATATAGCACCAATTGCAATTATGATCGTATTTTTAAATGTAATTGGAGTGATTTAGAAATACGAAGGGCCCTAGCATAACGTTATGTTAGGGCCTTTTCGTTATATTTTTTCCGTTACAAGAGATAACACTTGCACCTGACGTAACGTCATGTTTTATAGTATAGTTGCCGGCAAATAGATGCGCAGCACAAAAAGAGGTGATTATGAAGCAGCTTTGGAAAGTCGGAGATCTTGCTAAGCTCACAGGACTCACATTACGAACATTAAGATTTTACGATCAGATTGGCCTGTTTTCTCCTTCAGGGCATTCCGATTCGGGGCACAGGCTGTACAACCAGGCCGACCTATCGAGACTGCAGCAAATTTTGTCCTTAAAAGAGCTAGGCTTATCGCTTGAGGAGATTAAGTCCGTAGTAACTGGCGGCCACTTTAGTCCGCTGCAAATTGTGTCGCTGCAAATCGCCCGTCTAAAAGAAACGATCCAGATGCAACAAAAGCTTTTGGCCGGATTGGAATCCGTGTCCGAACTCATGCTTTTGAAACAACCAGTGACAGTTGAAGATTTTACAAAATTATTAGAAATGATGAAAAAGAGCCAAGAAAAAGTGATCCTCGAACGTTGGATGAATTGGGAGCATCGCCTGGATCAGCTGGGCGAACTCCTCGACAAGGATACCGACGAATCGAATCAAGGGAGCTGAGAATCATGAACGAACGATCTTCCATTCATCACACTTTCGTCGTTGAGCGAGTGTACAAAGCTTCGCCCGCAAAGGTTTTTGCCTGCTGGGCGAATCCTCGCATGAAAGAGCAATGGTTTTCGAAAGCAGATGAGTTTGACTTCCGTGTCGGCGGTGGAGAACGCACTCAAGGTGGGCCTCCCGGCGGAGCGGTGTTTACCTTCAATGCCCGGTATCACGACATTGTGCCGGACGAACGTATCGTGTACACCTATACGTTGGATATGGACGAGACCCGGATTTCCGTTTCCGCAACGACCGTCGAGTTCAAGCCAGAGGGCGAAGGCACAAAGCTGATTTTCACCGAGCAAGGCGTCTTTCTCGATGGCCACGATACGCCGGCTCAGCGCGAGCACGGAACCAAGGAGATGATGGATAAGCTAGGTGTGCAGCTGGAGATTGACTAACCTATTTTACGATGTAAAGGAGGAATGGGCATGACAGAAAACCATGCGGCAAATAGCGAAAACAGCTCAGCGGAAGAATACGAATTGGTAACAACGAGGGTGATAAATGCATCCCCTGCTCTCGTTTACGAAGCCTGGACAAAACCCGAGTACTTGGCACAGTGGTGGGGTCCGAACGGGTTTACGAACACTTTTCACGAATTTGATTTACGGCCGGGAGGGACATGGGAGTTTGTGATGCACGGACCGAACGGAGTCGATTATCCCAATAAAAGCGAATTTGTTGAAATCGGGCCAGAACGGATCGTGCTGCGGCACGTATGTGAACCCCATTATCAACTCACGGCAACCTTCGAGGATCTTGGCGGTACAACCAGACTAACTTGGCGCCAGCTTTTCGAAAACGCTGCCGTATTCAACGCCATCAAGAAAATTGC
>NZ_JMDX01000376.1:0-3963 GCF_000935845.1 Paenibacillus sp. E194 | reverse complement strand
TTCAAAATGTCATATCAATGTAAACAAATTGTAGCATCCTTATTTTGAAGAGTTAAGATAAATTAATTGGGAGGAAAAAGTATGAGTCGTGAAAAAGTGAAAGATGAAATTATTGCAGAAGTCGTAGAACATATTAGAGAGTTGATATGTTTTTGGGAATCAACCAACAAAAACTCATTAGATAAGTTGAATGGATTGGCATTCTCTATCTTGGCAGCTCTAGACGGATCTGCGGACGCGCTTCCTAGTTTTATAATCGCCCCAAGACCTCATCCAGAAGATAAACAATTTAATATTAAAAAGGGGATCAACTATTATCCTGAAAATCATTTGTTAGATGAAGTAATTAAGGCAGATATAGCAGGAGAATTACATGAGAATTTTTACAGGGTGCGAGAGGGAAGTGTTGATAATATTGTCAAAAAAGGTAATAGAAGACTTGAGGAGCTGCATAAGCAACTACTCAAGAAATAATAAAACAATTCATTTATTGTGAAGTCTGCAAGTGAAACAGTTGAAGTGGTGAAAGGCTTTCAACCTGATAATTTAAGGGAGTCAAATTGCATGAAAAAGAAAATAATTGGGGGTATTCTAGCCGTTTTGATTGTGGCGATAATATTGCAAGTACCTAATAACCTTCGATATAAGCTAGAAAGTACTTTTGGGAATCCGCATACTTATTTTTATAGTGTGGGTGTAGGTATGCTGCTTAATGAAGTTGGTGGTGCATATGATGAGGAGTTCAGTTTAGACGAACAACCAAGTGCCCACATTAACCTTTCTCAGCACAGTAGCAGTAAAGTTGATTTATATTTATACGGTAAGTATGTAAATAGTGCTGATCCTCTGGTAGTGATTTTAAATGATAAAGTGATTTATAACGGGCAACCAGAAAAAGAAATGGTCAGTTTCTATTCAACAGATTACATAAAAAAGCACTTCATTGTTAAATTATCTGTTGCAATTCGAAATGGAAATAATAAACTCGTTGTCTCGACAGGTGAGGCGACTAAACAATATAACTTAATGATCGTAAAATGAGTATTTTATTTAAAGCATATTAGGATCCTAATACGATAAGGGGAGTCTGTTATGGGATACTCTAAGAAATGGCAGGAGATACTTGAGAATGTTTGTGATTTTGAAGATAGAACATTTATGAACAGAGTTTGGTTCCGGGGGCACAGCAACTCTTCATATCAATTAAAATCTGGACTCTTTAGAGAAATTCACAATGATCTTTTGAGTTACTTGTTCATTGAAGCTGGAAACTATTCAGGGTTTAGAAACTTAGGTTCTCATCTTTATAACGAACTTAGAGACTGGGAACTGCTCTTTCTAATGCAACACCATGGTGTTAAAACTAGACTTCTTGACTGGTCAGAGTCATTTGCGGTAGCCGTATTTTTTGCATGTGCGACTTGGAATAATAGCAATAGTTGCGCGAGAATATGGATGCTCGATCCAGCCGAATTAAATCGATTATCTATTGATACGCCAAATGCGGTGAATGTAAATTCAATTGGTCGGTATGAAGAATGTTTACAAGATTTTTCATTAATTTCGAATAAATCAATTGCAATATACCCTCCAAGAAACAACAGTAGAATTTCGCGACAGCGAGGAACATTTACTCTACAAGGTAATACATTATTGTCTTTAGATGAAGAGTTTAATGGTGAACTAATCAAATCAAATGCACTGACATACATTGATCTTCCACCAGAAGTTAAAAATGATGCAATAAGATATTTAAATCATTGTGGGCTTAACTATTTTTCATTGTTTCCTGACTTGGAGGGGCTTGCAAAATACGTTAATGAAAGTAGTTCGAGAAACAATGATATGAGACTAAATAGCAGAGGCGTGCCTAACTTTAATAATGAAGAGATAAGACAAATGTACTTCGCTGATAAAAACACTGTAAAGTAATTAATCAATAGAGCCAATTAATTTGAAGAGTAGGAGATGGTCACGAGTGGATAGTAGCTCAATCATAACGTTCATATCTTCAGCCGCTTTTGCTGCAATAGTATCTGGGATTGTGGCGACTCGTACAAATAATAAAAACATGGCTTTGAAGTACATAACAGAAGAACGAGCAACTTGGAGAAAAAATGTAAAAGAAATAGCTGCTAAAATATATTCTCAGAACATAGATAATAAACAGCAATTGAAGGAGCTAACCGCACAACTAATTCTAAATCTAAACCCACTTGATGAACAAGATAATACTCTGGATAAGAAAATCATAGAGTTATTGAAGACAATTGAAAAGGGAGACCCTAGTCAGCGTGTTTTAGATGATTTCCGTGATTGTGTAGGCATTCTGTTGAAACATGACTGGGAAAGATCTAAAGATGAAGCAAAGTCTTTCATCAATAAAGAGGATAGTACAAAATTGAAAAGAAGAACGTTGGGTAATTACTATATTGGAAAACCTCAGAACATGGAGGTTAACGAGTAATGTTTTAGCTGGAGAATTGGTTAAAGGGACAAAAACAATCGACTGAAAATTTTGAGGGTATTATCAAGAATTGTATAAGACATGCACAGAATAAGCATTGAAAATCATCTCGCTTTGAATCCTTTTGAAGATAATTAAACAATTCATTTATTATGAGGTGGGGAAACTTGTTCTGGAGAAAGAAAAAACAGAAAGAATCAGTAACTAATTCAACTGATTATACCGGATTTCTCTTCGTTCAGGCATTGGAAGTATCAGATACTTATTATCAAGCGTTAGTGAAAAATATACCCGATCATCCATTAGTTATGGATAAGGAAAATCATTGGTATTTTTATTTCGCAATAGCTGCTTCTATGGTCGGAATTCTAGATCAAAGGGAAAGTTATGAGGAGAAATACTTATCGTTGATGAGACGAATTGGTGAGTGGCATGATTATGGTTTGGAAGTGTCAGAAGATTTCAATAATTATCTTAAGAACAGTAGACAACTCTCAGAAGACATAAACAAATTAAATGTTGTTATAGCACAATGGCTTTACTTCAACGTAAAGGAGACAATAGAGATTGTAGATGAAGAAATTGAGCCGTTTATTTTGGCAGGACAGTTTATAGTCGATAACTTCTTCGCTTGGTTCTCCAAGAATGAAGTAGATTAAGTATTTTTAAAGGAGAACATTTCACCCGTATATTTTCAATAAATATATAGTAAATCGATCAATAATTACTTAAATTTGACAAATATAGTATATAATATATCTATAATATTAAAGCGATTAGTACATTCGAACAAATATGAGTGTATTGCCGACTACTGTTTAGTAGTTGGCTTTTTATCGTTTATATCTATTAAGGAGGAAATAACATGGTTCAAGACAGCATACTAAAAGAGGAGTACAGATTAATGAGAATTAAGAAAAGGATCAAGTTACGAGAGATAGCTGAATATGTAGGATGTGAATTATCACATGTGAGCAATTGGGAACGAGGGAAAGTCAACTTTTCAAAGAAGAGATTGCAAAAGTATATTGACTTTGTAACGGGGTGGTCTGTATGAGTTTATGTATTTTAGCTAATAATCCTGGAAATTATGTTGTTCTCGCATCCGATGGGAGAGTAACAAGAAATAATGATATTGTTAGAGATGATTTTAAGAAGTTAACCAAGATAAATGAATATGTTTCAATATTTACATCTGGTATTGTTATGTGTTCAGAGGATTTGAGAAACTCAATTATGTTACAAGCTAAAGAGAAGAATATTGAAGAGATTGCGTTAATAGCTAGTAAAGAAAGCCTACGCATACATCGCCAATTTTTCAATGACTATCCTGATTACTTTAAAGATAATGATTCAGCGGCTATGGCAACACTAATAGCTTATTTTGATGTGGACAAAAATGAAAGCGGATACATAAAACTTTGCAAAAGTGATGATTATAGCCCCCATAAAGTTACTACATCAACAGTACAAACAAGTGGTTATATGCAAGATAT
>NZ_JMDX01000375.1:0-3982 GCF_000935845.1 Paenibacillus sp. E194 | reverse complement strand
CATTGTCGAGCCAGGCTGCTTCAGCATTTGCGTGGCGAAGTTCATCTGCTCGATCTTGAAGTCACGACCTTCGATCATGCCAAGAATGGCACCTGTTCTATGGTTGACCATCAGCGATGCTACCTGTTCAACACCCTTCGTCTTGCTGTCAGGTGAGAAATTATCAGGATTTGCAGAGACTCGCTTCATTGAATCATATATTTTCTTATCAATGGTGGTATACACGAGATAACCGCCCCGTAGCAGCTGCTCGCGTGCCGACTGCAGCATATCGTTGTTCTCCCGCTTGCGCAAGTCTGCCTTCGTAAGTCCAGGATTCTGCTGAAGTACGAGTACTTCTGCTGCGGCACGTTCTGTTTCCATCATCAGATATGGATATGTAGCGTATGCCTTCTCCCGAGGCTGGGCAATTGATTTGCGGATATCAAACGCCAGCGCTTCATTATATTGCTGCATCGTAATTTTATTTTCTTCAAGCATCCGTTTGAGAACAAGCTTCTGCCGTTCAATTGCGCGTGCAATCCCTTTTTCATTGACTTCACCTTTACCGGTAAAGGCCGAGTAAGCGGATGGAAGCTGTGGAAGGCCTGCAAGATACGCAGATTGGGCGATGTTCAACTTGCTCAGATTATCAATATTAAAAATACCTTTTGCTGCTGCTTTAATTCCGTATAAGTTGTAGCCTGTTGAACCGTTGCCGAAAGGAACCTTATTTAAGTATGCAACAATAATTTCATCTTTGGACAATACACGCTCCATACGCATGGAGAGCAGTATTTCCTTCGCTTTACGACTGTCGGTACGATCCAAATTTAAAAATACACGTCTTGCCAATTGCTGAGTAAGCGTACTGCCGCCTGTCTGCACAGATTGATTCATTACTTTCTGTACAACAGCCCGAGACAGTCCGCGAATATCAACGCCCATATGTTCATAGAATCGATTGTCTTCAATCGCAACAAGGGCATCAATGACGGATTGGGGGATATCTTTTAATGAGACGGGACGACGATCCTCTTCGGTTCGAAGCTGTCCGATTGGATTGCCGTCATTGAAAAAAGCGAATCCGGTTATGGCATTCTCCTGAATCTTCTGCTGAATCATTTCTCGTGGGCGAACCGGTTCGTCCTTGACTAAGGACGTTACATAACCGATACCAGCGCCACCAGCAAATAAGCCGCATAGCAGGCCGAACAGCATGAGCCACTTCATAACGGACCATATCGTGCGGCCAATCGACCTCTTGCGCGCCGGTCTTTTGCCGCTTTCCGTCACTTTCTCCTCAACCATGCATTATTTCCTCCTTAGTAATTGCAGCGCTTTCCATTATACCATAAAAGTGAGAGGAAAAAGAGCGTCCGTTATCGCATTTCCTGATGATAATATAGCGGAAAAAATAAAAAAATCGCCTCCCGCTAGGGAAGGCGATTGTGGTGTCGCTTCTATGCGATAGAGCGAATCTTATCGGCTGTAGAACTCGACGATTTGCTTTTCATCGATGTCTTGGGACAACTCGCCGCGCTCAGGCAAACGTACGAATTTACCTTCCATAGCAGCTTCGTTGAACTCCATGTATGCTACCAAGTGATGACGGCCTTCAAGAGCTTCCTTGATCACTTTCAAGTTACGACTTCTTTCACGCAAGCCGATTACATCACCAGGAGATACGAGGTAAGACGCGATGTCTACTTTCTTGCCGTTTACAGTCACGTGACCGTGTGCTACCAATTGGCGAGCACCTGCACGGGAGTTGGAAAAGCCAAGACGGTATACCAAGTTGTCCAAACGGCTTTCGAGCAAGAACATGAAGTTCTCACCAGCGATACCTGGCAATTTGGATGCGCGGTTGAACAGTGTGCGGAATTGCTTCTCGCCCAAACCGTACATGTGGCGCAATTTTTGTTTTTCTTGCAATTGAACGCCGTATCCGCTCAATTTTTTACGTTGGTTTGGACCATGTTGTCCAGGAGGATACGCGCGCTTCAATTCTTTACCAGTACCGCTCAAGGAAATTCCAAGACGACGGCTTAATTTAAATTTAGGACCTGTGTAACGTGCCATGTTATATTGACTCCTTCTCAATCAAAATTATCGTTAGATTGTGGGGTGTCATTGCGTCGAAATCATCCTATGCTTTCCGATAATTCGGTCAGCTCCGACTCAGGTTTTCAGCCGCTGCCTAGTCGGTGATGATTATCGTGAGGGTGACACAACAGTTTCGCCCATATACATCACATAATATTATAAGATAGAGTACACTCCTGTCAAGCCATATAATCAAATTGAGTTAGGATTTGATTTTTAGTTAGATCTTTTGGCATGGTTCAAATGGACCAAAAATTTAGAATTGGTTTTCGGGATATAGTACATTTTAATTGCAAAATCATGTATGATAGAAATTGAACAACCTTTCGAAAATGAAGGAGAAGAGGATGACGGAACGTCAACTTCCACAATACACAACTGAATTTGAACCCATGAAGACAGAGACAGAGGATTGCCAAGATCCTGCTCCTGTCGACGAAGACTTGGCATTAGAAGGATGGCTGCTTCAGCGTGACGTGACGACGCATGATTTCCCTTATATTGCCTTGCAATTGCAATCCGCATATCGCGCATGGCTGAAGGATATGCCGTATGAAGCGATTTCTGTAATTGGAAGCAGTGCGATCTACGATTATGCCGGAGGATGGTTAGCAGGGGATGAGTCACTGCATGCGGATAGCAGGATAAGTATAGCATTGAATGAATGCTTGCAAGAACGAACCAAGACAACAGCAGCTATAGACAATGGACAGTTAGTTATCTGCCCGCTGCAGACACGCGAGGGGCAAAATGTATTCGCAGCCGTTGCTTACAAGCTGTCGGCAGCTATGTCGAGTGGAGCCATGACAGCGCTGGAAGCGTGGACACACGCGCTTCGCTCGCAGTTCTACCTTGCATTCGAATATACATTTATTAAGGAACTCATGTACACTCAGCGCATTGTTGAACGAGAATACAAACGCAGAGATGTTCTATATAATGTGGTGCGTCACATGCATGATCGAATTGATGTTGATGCGGTGCTAACGCAAATAATGGAAAGTGTAGAGCGGCTTGTGCCGGAATCGAGCATTGAAGTGTATCTATCACAGGATCACCATAGTGTGAACCCGAAGGTGAAGACACTCGTGTTCAAGTCTTGGGGCGATCCGATTGTCATGCAGGCATTTATGAAGGGAGAGCTGTGCTACGGCCGGACGCAAGAGGGTCACACCGAAGTTGCTTTTGCTCTTTGCGGGAAGCAGGGCTCGTACGGCGTGCTGAAAGTCTGCTTCCCATACGAGGAACCAGATCCTTCCGATGTACAACTCATTCAACTCGTGGTCGAGACAGCAGGTACGGCATTTGAAAATGCGCGCCTTCATGAGCAGGCCAACGAGGTCATTCAAGAGCTTCGCTTTATCAATGACTTGACGAAGCGAATTAATCAGAGCTTGAGGTTGCGGGACGTATTCCGGGATGCGACGCATGAATTGCTCCGAGTATTCGGGGCTGAGTTCTGTGTACTGCTGCAGCTCAATGCCGAGAAGAACCGCTTTGAGGTTGTATCCTGCAACCTCGAAGAATTTGATGGTGCCCATATGCCAGCGGATGAAGGACTGTTCGGCTACATGATCTCATTGCGCGAGCCAATTATCATCTCAGACAGCAAGGAACAGAGCCCTACTTCCATGCATTTCTTTGAAAAGCTTGGACTGCGCTCTGTGATTGCTGCACCGTTATTTGGCGGAGGTGAGCTGGTTGGTATTGTCGTGCTGGCAGACAAGCGGCCGCAGTTCTTTACCTATGAGAATTTGAAACTGTTGCAAATGCTTGCCACTCATATCGGCCTTGCGATTGCCAACGCCACTTTGCATGCTAGGGTGAAGCATCTTGCCAACAAGATCAGCTGACTGGTCTCTATGCTCGGCATTATCTGGATAAGCAGATTGATCGG
>NZ_JMDX01000374.1:0-4060 GCF_000935845.1 Paenibacillus sp. E194 | reverse complement strand
AGCCGATTTCATTTCAAATGAGATGACCATCCTTCACCTGAATGAAGATGCAGCAAGTGAACATGATCCTCTACTATCACAAATTCAAATGTACTTCTCTTTTTGTAGACGAGACCCATCATGAATATACGTGCGAGAGCTGTAATGCAGCTGCTGGCAGCGTACGTTCAATGATGGGTTTTTTGTTGTGTTAACTTGACCATCAGAGTGCCTTGAATATGATGTGTTTGCAGTAAGTTTTCAGAAAAACAGATAAAAAGTCGTAACATCTATAAAAATTATGTCTGATTTTGTCGATAATGATAAAGTTAACTAGAGGGGAGAGAAAGCATGAAGTTTAGATTTAAAGACCTGAACACTTCAATTAAAATTTTTATACTGGTTGGTGTCGGCATTTTGCTGCTGGCATTAAGTACGTCGATTTCGTATCGCGCCATGAATGAAATCAATCAGAAGAATGACACCATTTACGAGCATAATCTGATGTCGATCATGTGGGTGAAGCAGATTATGGTGAACAACCGTTCCATTGACTCCGCCATATTCGAATTAATGGCAAGCAGTGATGATCGTCGGAATAGTGAGCTCAAAGCATCTATTGATCGTTTCCGTGTTGAAAATGATACACTCATGAAGAAATATAAGGAAGTCTTGCAAACGGATGAGGAAAAAACGTTCGTAGCTGAGTATGAGAAGTCGCTAAAGCCATATCGCGACAGTAATATTCGTGCGATAGAGTTGGCGATCGCAAATAAGAACGAAGAGGCGTATGATTATTATGCACGCAATGTACGCGAATCTCGCAGTAAGGTACAAAAAGTGCTGACCGAGCTTGTGAACTGGAATGAAAATTTAGCGGAGCAACAGGCGAAGAAATCAACGGAGCTAACGAAAGCTTCCACCACGACGAATGTAATCATCGGAATGATTTCACTGCTTGTATGCGTGCTGGTTGGATATGTGATCGCCAATCTGATTGTGAAGCCGCTTCGACAAATGCAAACCTTGATGGAGCAAGCAGAACAAGGAGATCTTACAGTTCGCGGCTCCTATGATTCGAAGGATGAGATTGGGGTGCTGATGAAGGACTTCAACAAGATGATGGACGGTTTGTCCTCGATTATGAGCACGGTGCATGAGCGTTCGGTGCAACTGCTTCACAATTCACGCTTAGTCTCTGACAATGCAAATGAAACGGCGCAAGCGACAGAGCATATTGCCGCTTCAATGGAACAGGTCGCATCGGGTGCGCAGCTGCAGCAGACAGCATCGGAGGAAAATGCGATTGCGCTTGAAGAATTTGCACGCGGTATTCAATCGATTGTCGAAAATACATCGAGCGTTGCGGAATTGGCCAATCATTCGGCTATACAAGCTGAGCAGGGCAATGTAACGATCGTCGATGCGATGGAGCAGATGAAGTCTATTAACCAATCCGTACAGACAACGGAATCCGCTGTTGAACAGCTGCATGATCATTCTCAGCAGATTGAGAACATTATTGATGTCATTACGAATATTGCTGGGCAGACGAATCTCCTTGCGCTCAATGCCTCGATTGAAGCAGCAAGAGCCGGGGAGAGCGGCAGAGGGTTCTCAGTCGTTGCTGGAGAGGTACGCAAGCTGGCTGAACAGTCTAGTGAATCTGCCAAGCAAATAGCCGAGCTCATTGCGGAAATGCAAAACAGCACACAGGAAACGGTAAATGCAATGGCTTATGTACGTCAGGATGTTGTGTCAGGTATGAAGGCAGTTGCGCAGGCAGGGCAGATGTTCGAGCATATCATGGCGCTGGTGCAGCAAGTGACAGGGCAAGTGCAGGAGACCTCAGCTGCGACAGAACAGATGTCAGCAGGTACAGAGGAGATTACTGCATCAGTTGACGAAATGGCGAAGATTGCAGCGGACACGTCTTCCACCGTACAATCGGTGGCGGCTGCATCTGAGGAGCAGCTTGCCTCTGTAGAGACCATTTCGGCTTCGATCGGGCAGTTGAAGCAAATGGCGGAAGAACTGCAGGAGATGGTGAATCGTTTCAAGCTATAATCGCATGGAGAATAGGGATTTCATTGTATTACCGGTTGCTAGAAATAGCGGCCGGTTATTTATTTTGTAAGCAGAAACATTATGTTCAGAAAAAGGATGTGCCGCAGCACATCCTTTATGTATACGATTATTTATAATAGGAGTCGATGAGTGGAATAAAGTATCCACCGCCGCCCTTGACTTGGAAGCTGATAACGACATTTTTAACACCGCCAATATTGGCTTCAATTTCTTTGAGTCCATCTTCAGGAAGAATCGAATCTACTTTCTTTAGCAGTGCGTTCTTGTCAAGATCGGAAATCTCGATATTCGTTAACTCTTGATCTATTGCAGCAAGCTTGATGACGATCTTCTGATATTTTTTGTTAGGAGTGACGATGATGGATGGCGCTTGCGAACTATCGGAATGATCATAGATAACTTCCTTATAATTTTTGCCGCTGTAGGTCGTTTGTGCGGGGTCTTTGGAGTAGTAAGAGTTCGAAAAAATTTCTGCATTTAGAGGAGTGCCTTTTACTTTTTCGCCCACAATGATTTCATTTGTTTTCGAGTCGATGGCAACTGCAACATTCAATGCGCTGCCAATGCCTTTAACCGGTACATATACGTTGCCGTTATACCTAATCGGTTGCAGTGCCAATCCTTTGTCATCATTGAACTGAACTGCCTTTCCATTCACCTTCACCTTAGCAGTGCTGTCCAAGTAAGCCTCAATCTTCTTCAGGTTGGTACCTGCATACACGCCAGTGCCTAGACCGACTAGTAATGCAGCGCTAGTTAGAGAAGCGACTAGTGCTTTTCTCAATTCATCCCACTCCTTTTTATTCACACAAATGAAAGGAAATCATAGCTAGATAGTAGAGGAACAGAGGTCTACAATCAATAGTTCTAATTGCTTATTATTCGAGCAAACTGTCACTTTCCCAGCATAAAGGGGGAGTGATTATTGGGAGGAGAGAGTGTACAGATAAATAAAACGCTTGGACTGCAAAGAGCCCAAGCGTTTGAGGGGGGAGATATACTAGTTTTATTGTCTTTATTGTGCTTTTACGAATTCAGCAGATTTAATACCTGCTTGGCGACCGAAGATAATGATATCTGCAACGGAGTTACCGCCGATACGGTTCTCACCGTGCAGGCCGCCGATGACCTCACCTGCTGCGTAGAGACCTGTTATAGCCTTGCCGTCCTTGGTTACAACTTCGGTGTTTGTGTTAACTTTTACGCCACCCATTGTGTAGTGGATACCAGGAGCAATTTTGATTGCATAGAATGGTCCAGCGGACAATTCGTTGTCCATGCCTGTTGTTCTGCCGAATTCAGCATCTTTTTTGTTTTTCACTGCGCCGTTCCATGTATCAAGTGTTTCTTTGAGCTGGTCGACCGGAACGCTCATTACTTTAGCCAAATCTTCAACCGTTTCACCTTGAATGACAAATCCCATTTTGTCGTATTGTTGAATGGCTTTGGCACGGGATTTCACACCGGAATCAAATACAAGATAGGCTGCTTTGTCAGACAGTTTATTAATTGCTGCCGTTACGTTATCACGAGTATCCAACTCATTCGTGAATCGTTTGCCATCTTTATCAACCAAGATCGCACCTTCACCGCGAACTGCTTCCCCGATAAGATAGGACTTCTCTTGCTGTACAGTAGGGTGAACCTGAATTTGATCCATATCTACAGTCACGCCGCCGAGCTTCTCAATCATCGTAATACCGTCACCAGTGCTGCCTATTTGGTTCGTCGTTACGAGACCTTTCAAATCAGGACGAACAGAGGAGATCATGTCCATGTTAGCGCCGTAACCGCCTGTTGTGACAACAACTGCATTTGCGGCAATGTTCTTCTCATCCTTCTCCTCGAAGAGGACTTTAACGCCGTTCACTTTTTCCGTCTTTTTTCTGTAATATCTGTAACTTTCGCATTAACGAAAACAGGAATCCCTTTTGATTGTACATTCTTGACCAAGCCGCTGACGAGATATTGTCCAACAGCAGATCCGTCTTCA
>NZ_JMDX01000373.1:0-4068 GCF_000935845.1 Paenibacillus sp. E194 | reverse complement strand
AAATCCCATCAAATCCTTGCCGGACGCCTTGCCCTCAGCGGATGACATGGCTGCCTTCAAGGCCTCTTTCGATTCAAAATACATCTCGCAAATCAGGTGCAGATCGCTCTCCCCCATTGGCGTTCCATAAATCGTTCCCACTTCCATCTTCACGAGTCCAGGCATTTTTGCTGCCAATGGAGAATGGGTATTGAAATAATGCTCGTTGAACGCCTCGACATCCTCAGGCTTGCGGTAGATCGCGATTAATTTGACCATGAATAAATCCTCCCTTATCTCTCAATATTCATTCATTACATCTATCAAAACGATGATTACAACCCGAACGAGACAAATTTCGTTTCCAAAAATGCATCCATTCCGTAGCGTCCGCCCTCCAGGCCAAGTCCGCTTTCCTTCCAGCCTCCGAATGGCGCCTGAGTCTGTGTTGGTGAACCATCATTAATACCTACGATGCCGTATTCCAGCGCCTCTGCTAGACGGAAAGTGCGGCTGCTGTCGCGCGTATATGCATAGGCAGCTAAGCCATATGATGTGTCGTTCGCCATTTGGATAACGTCCGTTTCATCCGTGAAGGTCATCATCGGCACAATTGGGCCGAATGTTTCCTCGGCAGTAATCTCCATTTCCTTAGTTACGCCCGTAATGACGGTCGGCTCGCAATAGAAGCCTTTGCCATATTCACCCTCCATCAAGCGCTTGCCGCCGAAAACAATTTTCCCGCCTTTGTCCTGTGCATCCTGAATATGGCGCAGCACTTTATCAAGCGCCCGTTGGTTAACGAGCGGGCCTATTTCTGTTTCTTTGCTGCGTCCGTCGCCGACCTTCGCCTTGCTCAGCCGCTCGATCAGCTTGGCGCTGAATTCCTCCGCCACAGACTCGTGCACATACAGGCGGTTCGTACAGATGCACATTTGCCCCGAATTGCGGAACTTGCTCTCGAACAGCCCTGCAACCGCCGCGTCCAAGTCTGCATCCTCGAACACAATAAACGGCGCATGACCGCCCAATTCCAGACTGACCCGCTTCACGTGCTTGGCCGCCCCTTCCATCAACAGCTTGCCGACGCGCGTCGAGCCGGTGAAGGCAATTTTGCGAACCTTTGGATTGTCGAGCAGTTCCTGGCCCACCGTCTCCGGCTGGCCGATGACCAGATTAGCGACTCCGGCTGGGAACCCGGCTTGTGCAATCAGCTCGAATAACTTAATTGCGCTTAGCGGCGTGCTCTCGGCTGGCTTCAAAACGACCGTGCACCCTGCGGCGAGTGCGGGCGCAATCTTCCGCGCGACCATATTAACCGGGAAATTCCATGGTGTGATCGCTCCGACGACGCCGACCGGGTGGCGGCTAACCATAATCCGCTTGTTCGGCACAGAGGATGGAACCGTCTCGCCATACACCCGCTTCGCTTCCTCCGCATACCACATGAAGTTGTCGGCAGCTCCCAGCACCTCGCCCTTGGCCTCCCGCAGCGGCTTGCCCATCTCGGCCGAGATGATGCTCGCCAATTCATCACGATGGTTGCGCACCAATTCATATAATTGGTACAAATATTTTGAGCGCTCACGGGCAGTCAAGCGGGACCAGCTTGGAAATGCCAGATGGGCCGCATCGATGGCCGCTCTGGCGTCCAAATGGTCACCGTAGCTTACCGTCCCTACCTCGTCACCGGTTGCTGGATTAACAACGCGGAGCGTACCGCCGCCTTGCGCTTGCGTCCATTCTCCATTGATGAACATCGACTTCAATTCTACAGTTTGCATGCTTTTTTCCATCGTTATCGGATACCCTCCCTATGCCTCTGCAGCTTATTCCGCTCCAAAGGCCGCGCAAATGTGCGCAATCGTTTTTGTTGTCTTTCATGTCGCTGACAGTCAAATGACCTGTCAAATCTTAATCAGCCCTTACAGAGCATTGAAGCGCCATACAAAGAACACACCATGCAGCAAACGACTTACAACACTTTCAAAGCTTCGAACGGATTTTTTACAGTGCCTGCAGTATAAAATGCTGCGGCAAGCCGCCGGACCGAACATATTGTCCATGCGAGTGTACGGAGAATCGCAGTAGGGGCACCGCACCTTCCAATCCTCGCCCGGCGTACAACCGCGCGGCGGTGCAACAATGCCGAAAGAACGCAGCTTCTCCCGGCCTTCGTCGCTAATCCGATCCGAGATCCAGGCTGGCTCCCGCAGGAAGTGGACGATCGCCTCGCGCACTTCCTCGATGGAAAGCAGCTTCTCCTGAATTTCGCTCCTCATCAATTCCAAAGCAGGACAGCCAATGAAGGTCGGCAGGACCTCCACCTCAACCACGCTCTCGTCTACAACTACCCTGTGAATCATCCCCATCTCGATCATGCTGATGACGGGGATTTCTGGATCCTTGACCTCCTGCAGCAGTCCCCAAATTCGTTCCTCAAGCCCCGTTGGCATCTGCCGCATAATCTGCGTCACGATGAACCGCCTCCTTTACCAGCTGGCCGCCGGGTCAATCCGGTACACCTCCGACAAGATGGCGACGACTTGCGTCAAATCGTCGGTATGCTGCCCGTCGCGTCCAGTCCTGACAGGAATAACCCAGTCTCCTGGCCATGCGAGCCCACTCGCTTCAAACAAGCTCTGCGCCGATGTCTCCCAGCGCCGTGCCAATTCATCGCCACCTATGCTCAGACCGAAGCGTACGATCGCCTCCTCCTCGCTGCCTAGCGGGAACAGACTTCCAATATCGCTCCACGCCTGGGCTACGGCCGCAATCAATCGGGAACGCGCCTCGTTCGTGCCGCCTGCCAGCCGCATGAACCAGGAGCGCCAATACCGGCTGTGATACTGATGCTCGCGCAGCATTTTACTGGCCTCCTGCTTCAGGGGCACATACGAAGAATGAGTCAACACTTCCAGCCGGATTTCCTTGAATATGCCGTATAGGCTGCAGCGGGCAATCGCGAACGCCCAGTCGTAATGCGGCTCATTCGCATACTCGCCCGGGCCGTTCGGTCGCTCAAGCAGTATGGCATTGCGGAACGCCTCCGGGCGGCGCAAATGCGCCAGGTCATCCGCCTTGCCAGCTCCCAACTCCTCCAGCATCTCGTACAGCATCGCCGCATGCCCCATCATGTCCTGCGCCATCGAGGAGAAAGCGACATCTTCTTCGATGTGAGGGGCCAGCCCAAGCCATTCCGATCCCCGGTATGCCAAAATATAGTCATCGTCTGCAATCTGCAGCAAAAGCTCCCGCAGCGCCCGAGTATAATCCGGGCGGCGCTTGGCCTCTTCCGCCGCCACTACTTCGATATGCTCCGACATTTCACCCCTCCTTCTGTGCTGCGATATCCACCCTGCTCTCATACTCTTCCTTGTGGCGCCGCCACCTCGATTGGATGTCGCCATATCCCTTTGTTTCGCGATAGCTTTTGTTGTCCAGTCGTTCGAGGCTCTCGCGTTCCTCCGGTGTCAGTCCGTGAATATCATTGCGGTTCACAACCCAGATATTGATGCAGGGCTCGCGGCGCATGAAGTTCTCCCGCGCCATCAGGAGCGCGGCTTCCGGGTTAGGCGCCAACAAGCTGAACTGGTGCACGAAGCCGGCAGACGGGCTCTTTTGGCTGAATACCTCATAGACGGCAAATTTCTCTTTCCGTTCGCTGCTCATATCGCCCCTCCTCCAGCCGCATAGGATGTACGGGGCGGAGGAGCCACCATCGCTTCCCGCACCCATTCCGCCTCTTCGTAGGACATTTTCCGCAGCCGCAGCCGCTGTGCCGAGCAAGGTCCGTTTCCACGCACAATTTGTACAAAGAGATCCCAATCGGGCTGCTGGTAATGCCAGACGCCCTCCGCTTCGTCGTAACGAATCGTGTCGTCCGGAAGCGTCAAGCCCAAATGATAAATCCGATTCACATATTTATGGAAAAAGGCCTGCCGCAGCTCCTCGTTCGTCTGCGTGCGAATCTTGTAACGTATGTTCATCTGCTGGTTACTGGACACGGTTCCGCCTTCTGGCGGGCCAAAGAACATCAGCAAGGAAGGCCACCAGCGGTTTACGGCCTCCTGCAGCATGCGGCGCTGC
>NZ_JMDX01000372.1:0-4079 GCF_000935845.1 Paenibacillus sp. E194 | reverse complement strand
GGCGCGAGCAAAGGGGGCGTGTCCCGTGTCCGTTAAAGTTGCTGTATTCGTCGCCGGAAGCTGGGGGGACTGCCCTGAGCGAGGTTCTCGCCCATAATGGACACGATGTGTATCTATGGACGAGAAATGGACAGCAGGCAGAAGAGATCAATACGGAGCATACGAACGGGAAATATCTGCCGGACGTTACCTTGCATCCCGGCATTCGGGCGACCAATTCCGTCGAAGAGGCTATGAGCGGTGCGAAGGCTTGCGTTGTTGTAGCACCATCTGCTGCGATGCGCCAAGTTGCGGGAATGATGAAGCCGTATTTGACGGACGAGATGGTTGTCGTACATGCGACAAAGGGATTTGAAACCGAAACATTAAAGCGCATGTCAGAGGTACTTGTAGAGGAGCTTGGATGTAGCTCAGATCGAATTGCTGTGTTGTCAGGTCCGAGCCATGCCGAAGAAGTTGTTAAGCAATGTCCAACAACGGTAGTTGTTGCTTCAACCAGTACGAAGGCTGCTGAGCAAGCACAGGATTTATTCATGAACGAATCTTTTTTCCGTGTCTATACCAATCCAGATGTGATTGGTGTGGAACTTGCAGGAGCGCTCAAAAATATAATTGCATTAGGCGCAGGCTTATCCGATGGACTGGAGTTCGGGGATAATGGCAAGGCTGCATTGTTAACACGCGGCTTGGCTGAGATTGCTCGGCTCGGAGTTGTAATGGGAGCGAATGCGATGACATTTGCCGGCCTTGCTGGCGTTGGCGATCTAGTTGTAACTTGTACGAGCAGCCATAGCCGGAACTGGAGAGCTGGCTCGCTTATAGGTCAAGGTATGGCGGTTGATGAGGTGTTGGCTCATATGGGGATGGTCGTTGAAGGTATCCGTACAACGAAGGCGGCTCATTCTTTGGCTGACCGCTATGACGTCCAAATGCCGATTACAGAGCAGTTATATCGAGTACTATTCGAATCTCGTGATCCAAAGACAGCAGTTGAATGCTTAATGGGTCGAGTTCGTAAGAACGAAATTGAAGAAGTGGCCACATCGGATTGGTCATCATAGATATGGATGGGCTTGCACGGACTCTATTATTGGCTAGTATCCTTATCACCTTCATTTATTCGTCGACATACACTGTATAGAGTACAGACCCGAGGAGGGGCGATATGTCGAATAAATTTCCGAAGGATGCATTGAATGCAATCAATAAGAAGTCTGGCAAGAACATAACGGAGAATCAAATCAAGAAGCTTGCAGGTACGGTGAAGCCTTCGACGATGCAGAATGAGGCGCAGCTGCGGCAGTTGATTAAGCAGGTTGCTTCAATGGCCAAACTCCCTGTCTCAGAGTCGACGATAAATGACATTGTCAGCACCGTGAAGAAGAGCGGAGTTAACGCAAACAACCTGGAAGCATTGATGAAGTTGATGAAGAAGTAGCAGGCACAATCGATTTGGTGTAAAAAGAAGACGACACGACAGCGAGTAGCTGATTGTGTCGTTTTTTTGTGCATGTTCGTGCAAAACGTTTCTCTTCTAATTCATCGAATGGTATAATGAGAGCAGTTTGAACGAATGGGAGAATCGGGAAAATGGACAGTATGACAAAAATGTGGGTATCCTTTATAGGAATAGGCCTAATGGCCTTTTCCGCACTGCTCATTGCTTTTGCCAGAAGTAAGACGAAAGGCTGGATACGAGGTATTCTTTCGCTTATTGCGTTCATTATGCTGCTTGCAGGTATGGTGTATGGGTTTTTCTCCATCTTGTAGGCGTAATTAACACTTTACACAATACATATCGTCATTGACGATAAGACGGTCGAAGGAGTGTGATTGAGGATGGTGGACATCCTATTCATAGGCAAGACGAAGCAAGCGAGTATATCCGTATCTGTAGGTACTACTCTGCTGGATGCCGCAAAAGAATCTGGAGTAGATTGGAATTATGCTTGCACGCGCGGAACATGTGCGAGATGTCGCTGCTTAATCGAAGAAGGACGAGAATATGTATCCGAAGTGACGGATGCAGAGTGGAACCGTATGGAGGAAGAAGAATTCGAGCAGGGTTATCGGCTCTCTTGTCAGGTCGTTGCAGAAGCGGATGGATTCATTCGTGCAGTTCACAAGCCGTATTTTTGATCTTAGGTTTGACTGGTGACTGGCAGCCTGAATAATGCAGCATGGATCCAAATGTGAATGGAGCAAATGGCATGATATCATTATCCGAACCAATAATGGGGACAATTGAACAATTAGTAGCATCAGCGAATAACGATATAAAGCACTGGATGCTAGGTGGGAGCTGTGGATTAGTTCTACAAGGGGTACCGCTTGGTCGGGAGCCTCGTGATGTGGATATCTATGCGGATGAGCCCGATGCAAAGCAGCTACAGGAGAAATGGAATCCATATGCAACCGATGCGCCCGAATGGAATGCAACGAGTACTTATCATTCCTTATTAAGTCATTATCAAATATGCGGGGTTCCCATTGAATTGGTTGGACAATTCATCGTAACTACACCGCAATGCCAATACAACACAATCATTCGTGATGCCTTATGGAATCATCGAATCATCTATAATGTTGACAGATTTAGTATCGCATTAATGCCGCTAGCTCATGAATTGGTCTTCAATATATTGCGTCAGCGGGAAGATCGCACAGCTTCGATCGCACAGGTAATCAATGCTGCTCCGGAGCAGCATTTTGCTGCTATGAATGCGGTTTTGGCAAATTGTTCGGAACCTGCGTATATACGTTCCATCGTGAATGAAAGGTGTCCGAATTTGATGGCTTTTTTATTTGTGTAATGTAAATGATGAGTAAATAAAGGTGGAGTCGCATGTTGCCCTGCCAACGTTGAGGAAAGGGGCTGGCTAGTATGGGGACAAACGTGCGGTTCGAGCCTTCTGGCAAGGTTTGGGGGGCTAAGCACTCGATGTCGTTATTGGATGCCGCGCAACGCGCAGGTGTTCCGATACGCACAAGATGCAGCGGGAAGGCCGGCTGCTTGATGTGTAAAGTACAGGTTTCAGCGGAAAAAGAAGGACTAATTGGAGAGCCCACGTTAGCAGAGAGCAGCAAGCTAGGTATCGATTCAGCAACTGGGCTACGTTTATCGTGCCAGACACTGCTGACAGGGAATCCAGGTACGGTTACGGTGGAAGTCCCGGAAGATCCTCTGAAAGCGGTTATTCGCCGCAAGCTGGCGGAGCAGGAAGAAGACAGCTTGTGGTAACACCAGAATAAAATGAACAGCTCTATCTTCAAGTGTGGAATTGTGATGGTGACTGAGGAGGAGAAGTAGTTGAGGTCGGGGAGACAAATCTGTTGTATCGTGCTATTCGTTATCATGAGCATGACGCTTCAAGGATGCTTATATCCGAAGGAGATGCACAAGGAAAGCCAACAATCGGTTCGTGAGGGCGTACTTCTTGTCCAAAATGCTGTGGATCAGTATCAGAAGGATACAGGTCTGCTTCCGCTAGTAAGCAGCGATGAGAGTGTTCCACGATATGAGAAGTTCCGTGTGAACTTTGAATTGCTCAAGCGAAGAGATCTGCTTAGCGCCATTCCCGGGAGTGCATTTGAATCAGGTGGCTCGGGTGTGTATCTGATTATTGATGAAGAGACGATTCCGAAAGTGAAGGTGATGGATTTACTCACTTCACAGCGGGGCAATGATCTTGCTCGTGCTGTTGATGCGCATATACGGGCTAAGGGTTCGGTGCCGAAGCAGGAGGAAGTATATCCTGGATTCTACCGGATTGATGAGAAGCTGATAGGCATACAGCCTGTAGAAGTTCGAAGTCCGTTCAGCCGAAGTGTACTGTCGTTCATGATGGATGAAGAGGGAAGGGTATACGCAGACTATGCGCAGGATATTATGCAGCTTGTGGAATCCTCTGGAAAGCAGCCTACAGGTCAAGAGAAGGATCTGAGGCCCATGCTAGTAGATGCCTCCTTCTTTGTACCGGTGAAGTCAGTCGCGTACATATGGAGCAACGGTGCGCCTGTACCTCAAGTAGAGACTTCCAAATAGACAAATGGAATGAAAGAAAGGCCAGTCGACATGT
>NZ_JMDX01000371.1:0-4107 GCF_000935845.1 Paenibacillus sp. E194 | reverse complement strand
TCCTTCCAGTAGCTTCGTGCCGAATTCGCGTCCTGTTCGGACAGCCAGCGGATATAGTCGCGGTACGCGCGGACGCTGCGTAACGGCGGCTCTTCTCCAGCGCGCAAGGCGTTGTAGATTCCCAATACTTCTTCCATCACCAGCGGCAAGCACCAGCCGTCCATCAACAGGTGATGGAAGCTCCATATCACCTCGTGGGTTTGCTCTCCTGTGCGGAGCACCGCCACACGCATCAGGCTCTCCGACGCTACCGCAAAGCCTTGCTTCCGGTCGTCCGACTTCCACTGCGCTATGCAGGCTGCCTGCTCGCCCTCGTCGTGCATCGTCAGATCGCGATAGGTGATTGTAAACGGCCGCTTCCGGTACACGACTTGCAGCGGTTCGCTTCGCCACTGACTGTCAATGCTCGTTCGCAGCACCGCATGCCGCTGCACGACGGTTTGCCAGCTTTGTTCAAACGCTGCCGGCTGCAGCTCGCCCTGCAGGGTCAGATGGATCTGGTTCACGTAGGCACCAGCTTGCGGGTCAAGACGGCTGTGGAACAGCATCCCTTGCTGCATCGGCGTCAGCGCGTACACCTCTTCGATCTCACCTAACGCTGCGCTGCGCTGCATGAGCGCATCCAGCTCTTCTTGCGTAAAGCCAGGCTGCAGCACATCGCTTGGCGTCAGTTCCGTCCTCTCCTGCACCACACAATGGGCAAGCAGCTCTTGCAAGCTGATCTGCAACTCGTGCGCAAAGCGCTCCATCGTCGCTTGGCGGTACTGCTCCGCGCTGTAGCTGATGTGCAGGCGAAGTGCTCCATCCGCGATCATGCCGTTGCATTCTAATGCCGCCGCACGCTGTCTTCTGCCGCTTATCGCCTCTCCTGTAGAAAGCGGCGAGATTCGCAGCGCACTGTGCTCCAAATCCTGATCGAAACTGTCCCAAATAGTTGAATGTAATGTCAGGATCGCACGCCCACTCCGTCTCATTCGGCTCGGACATGTAGCGCAGGAGGCCGTAGCCGATTCCTTTATGCGGAATCGCCCGCAGCGTTTCCTTCACGCGCTTAATCCGCTGCGCCAGGCTCATCTCCGGCTCGATCTCCAGCACCACCGGATACGCGCTCGTAAACCAGCCGACCGTCCGGCTTACATCCACATCCGCCGCAATCGTCTCTCGGCCATGTCCTTCCAGCAAGACCGCCACGCGTTCGAGTCCGCTCCACGCTTGAACCGCCATTGCCAGTGCGGCCAGCAACAGATCGTTGACCTCCGTCCCGTAGGCCCGGTGTGCTTCTTTCAACAATTGCTGCGTCTGTACCTGCGACCACTCCACCGTCAGCGTCCGGCTGGCAGCCAGCGTGGACGCCTTTTGCTCATCATCTTTAGGCAGAGGCACTACGCCTTCTCTACAACCGACTGCCAGTAAGCACGCTGCGTCTCCATCGCCGGACTTGCCGCATAGGCGCCAAGCTGCTGCGACCATGTTTGAAACGAGTCCGTTTTCAGCGGCAGCCGAATGTCCTGTCCTTGCGCCGCTTGTTCGTAAGCTGTCGCTATATCCTCAAAAAGGATGCGCCACGATACTCCGTCGACGACCCAATGATGAATCGCGATCAGCAAATGATCCCCGTCCGGGCACTGGAACAAGCCCAGTTTCAGGAGCGGTCCGGCGGCCAGCGAGAAGCTGGCCTGCAGCTTGCCGGCCTCCGTTTCGACCCGCTGGCTCCAAGCCTCTTCGTCACGGAAGTCAAATACGTCCAAACGATAACTTTCGCCGTCTTCCACGCTGCGGTTCCAAGCCGCGTAGCCGCCTTCTTCCGTCTGCGTGACAATCATCCGCAGCGCATCGTGATGCCTAGCGATGCGCTGCATCGTCAGGCGCAGCGCTCCGATGTCGAACCGGTCTTCCCGGTGCAGCATGAACCGCGTGGTTGAAATGATGCAGATCCACGGGATCGAGCTGCACGAACCAGCGCTGGATCGGCGTCAGCGGCACGGGGACCGTGACACCTCTCCTTGTTCCGTACGGCGAGTGACCGCCGTCATCTGGGAGCTTAGCTCAGAGACGACCGGATAGCGGAATAGATCTTTCATCTCGACCTTATACCCGGCTTGCAGCAGCCGTGAAGCGACTTGAATCGCTTTGATCGAATCGCCGCCAAGCTCGAAGAAATGATCCAGGATGCCAATCTTCTCTACGCCCAGCACCGACTGCCAAACGGACACGAGCGCTTTCTCCTCGGCCGTGCGCGGGGCGACGTATTCCGTCCCCGCGCTTATGCCTCCTTCCGGCGCAGGCAGCGCTTTGCGATCTACTTTGCCGTTGGGTGTCAGGGGCATCTGCGCAAGCTGCACGAAGTACGACGGGATCATGTAGCCTGGCAGTTTTTGCGCCAGAGGGTTTCGGAGTTCTTCGACCCTTAGATCACGTGTCGCTCTGATGTACGCACACAGCGTCTTCCGGCCGGTTTCGTCCTCGCGGGCGATGACCACCGCTTCCTGAACGTCCGTTACGCGAAGAAGCTGCGCTTCAATTTCTCCAAGCTCTATACGGTAACCGCGGATTTTCACCTGATCGTCCATGCGACCTGCATACTCTATTGATCCATCCGGCAGCCAGCGGGCCAAATCGCCTGTTCGGTACAACCGCTCGCCCGCTTCATACGGATGCTCCACAAACCTCGCCACTGTTAACTCTGGATTGTTCAAGTATTCGTGTGCCAGTCCGCTGCCACCGGTATACAACTCTCCAATCACGCCAATAGGCAGTATCTCTTTGGCTTTGCCCAGCACGTATACTTGCGTGTTGCTGATCGGACGGCCGATCGGAATCGACGCGCGCTCCACATCCGACATGCGGATTTCATGGCAGCACGTAAACGTCGTGTTTTCCGTCGGACCGTAACCGTTGATCAGCCGTATTTCGCTGAATCGCTCCAACACTTTTTTCGCATGCGACCTCGAAACAACGTCACCGCCAACCAGCAGTTGCTTCACTCCGTACAAACCTTCCAACTGCTCTTCCACCATCACATGAAACAAGCCAGCCGTTAGCCACAAAATACTGACGTTATGCTGCTGAATCGCCTGCACCCAGTCCGTTAGCGACAATTTTCCAGGCTGCAAAATCGCCAGCGCCGCACCATTCAGCAAGCTGCCCCATATCTCAAACGTCGCAGCGTCAAAGGAAATCGTCGATCCCTGCAAAAATACGTCTTGTTCGCTAATGTCCACATAATTCGATGACGAAACAAGTCTGACAACCCCGCGATGCGTCACGCATACCCCTTTAGGCGTTCCTGTTGAACCCGACGTGTAGATGATGTAGGCCAGATCGTCGGCCATTGCCGCCACTGCCAAGTTCGCACTACTTGCAAAGTATTCTTCTGTGACTGACAACGGCTCTTTTTCCTCCAGATCCACATTGATTCCCGCAAAAGAAGCCCTCTCCTTCAAATGCTTCTGAATCAGCAGCACCTTCGCCCCGGAATCCTCTAACATATAGGAGATGCGTTCCTGAGGATATTCGGGATCGATCGGCACATACGCTCCACCGGCTTTAAGTATCGCCAGTATGCCCACGATTATCTCCAGCGAGCGTTCGGCCATGATGCCTACCAACTGCCCATGCTGCACCCCTTGTGCTTGCAATCTTCTCGCCAAGCGGTTCGCCCGCTCGTTCAACTCTCGGTACGTCAGCTGCTTATCTTCAAATGCCACAGCTACCGCATCCGGGGTCCATGCAGCCTGCCGTTCGAACAGCGTATGCACCGTCGCTTCCACCGGCAGCTCCACCGTCGTATCGTTGAATGTCACCAGCAGCTCTTCCCGCTCGTCAGCCGTCAGCACCTCGATGCTTCCCAGCATCACTTGCGGATGACGGATCGCTTGGCGCAGTAGCTCGGTGAAGTGACCCGCCCAGCGCTCGATCGTCGTCCGCTCGAACAGTTTCGACACATATTCCAGGGAGCATCGCATCCCCTGCTCGTGCTCGCTGACCGACAGCGTCAAGTCGAATTTCGCTGCTCCGCTCTCGATCGGATACGGTGTCCATTGCAGACCCGCCAGCTCCAATTCGGCCTGCTCCGTGTTTTGCAGCACCAGCATGGCATCGAACAAC
>NZ_JMDX01000370.1:0-4117 GCF_000935845.1 Paenibacillus sp. E194 | reverse complement strand
TCTACTCGGACAATTGGCAAGTCAAGGCGTTCCTGTGTTTCTCACAGGCGATTTCAATGCTCCATCCCATCTGGATTGGACAGATGAAGCGAAGAGCATGCACTTTGGCGTAGCTGTCGAATGGCCGGTATCCATACGATTGGAGCAGCTACAGTTTCGAGATTCCTATCGAGATGTTTACTCTGATCCATTAGTGAGACCTGCTGCAACCTGGACAGCTGGAGAAAATGGACGAATCGCGCTGGATGAGGTGCATGATCGCATTGATTTTGTGTATGCAGGAGGAGCTGCAGTAACGATTGACAGCCGTATTGTAGGCGAGAGAGGTCCCTATACTGATATTGCGATTACGCCATGGCCGTCTGATCATCGGGCAGTTGTCTCTACCTTCGAACTCATTCCTGCAAGGATTCCGATGGACATTGGAGCATCCATCCAAGTGAGCCATGAACGGATAGTCCAAGGTAAAGGAACAATTGAAGTGAGCCGGAATATTGAATAAGGAATAGGGGCATAGAAATGCGGTACTCCGTGGGGTACCGTATTTTGCTGTTTTTGCTGTTGATCAATTGCCGGGGAAGCGGAGGTTAGGCCATTGTTTGACTGAGTGCAAATCTTTCATTCTAGTATATCAAAATCATCCTGACCATTGTTGCAATGAAAGCGAGTTAGGAGGCTTGCCTTTGTCGGGCAACGAGCATGCTGCATAACATATAGTCAGGGTCTGCGAGTGCTTCGTCAATACTCTAGCAGAGGCATTGAAAGTGCTAGATACAGGCCGAAGTGTATACGACTGCAGAGGAGGGCAAGCATGGATCGATTGAATCTTTTCCTCAAAACAGGAATCGCAGCCGCTGGTGGCACGTTTTCGTTCATATTTGGCGGTTGGCCCGCGTTGGTTCAGGTGCTGCTGACGATGATTGTAGTGGATTATGTGACAGGAGTAATGGCTTCAGGAGTGGAAGGCAAATTGTTGAGCCGTATCGGACTTGTGGGAATTGCGCGCAAAGTGTTCATTTTTCTTATTATTGCACTTGCCCATCAAATCGATACAGCCTTTAACAGCAAGGATATGATCAGAGATGCTACGACTTACTTTTATATGGCTAATGAGGTGTTGTCAATTCTAGAAAATGCGGGTCGCCTCGGCGTGCCAATCCCGAATGTGCTTAAGAAGGCAATCTTGGTATTAAAGGATAAAAGCAACGATGGAGACGACAGTCAGAAGGGAGATAAGCGAGATAGTCAGCAGGAGAAAGACGACAACTTCCCTCAAATCTAAACCGTTGTTCAAAAAGGACGAGCCTTGAACGCGATTTTGCGGTGGAAGGAGTGGCCTCAGATAGCTAGTATATTTGATACTAGGAAGAGAGGCGCTCCTTTTTCTATCCGTGAATATGAATGATCACGAAGGAAGGCCGTCTTTGTGGAAAACATATTGCTTTTACATAAATTACAAGGCAAGGTCGGTCAATGAGCGGATGATGGTTATCAAGTTGTTTGTTTTCCAGCCGTATACTGCGGGACACGATGATGAAGGGCTGTTTCAGAGCGTTGTTAGTTGGCTCTTGGGCAGCCTTTTTTGCGGATTTAATTATGGAATGTACATATGCCCCAAGCAGGCAAAAAGGATATGAATATCATAAATATTATCAAAGCACGACATAAATTTATGTAAGGGGACAGGTGGGCATATGAACGGAGATCATGTGATTCGCATAACGACCAAACCTTGGAGTAATAAGCTGAAATTCGAATACGCCCAGGCGAGCAGGCTGGCGTCCGGAAGCATATGGCCACCCTCTGGGTGCGCGCTAATATTTCCTGCTCCGCCGGTACCGCCGACTCCACCGGAGACGGGCAAGGTGCTGAAGGTAGAAACGTTCCAATTCATTACAAGAAGCGACGGGGTAAAATTCACGTACACGAACGAGGATGCGTTGCCGCAATACGGAAGCTCGGACATACTGGATCCGGCAACTGTATCCTACACGAACTTGTTCATCAACGGCGTTCTTCAACCGCTTATTGTATACAAGGTGTCGGCTGGGGTATTAACCATTGATGAGGTACCAGTGGACGGCGTTCCTATAACGCTTCAGTTCATACGAATTTTTCATGCGGAAATGGGATGAATCGGATCAGGAAGCGAAAAAACTTAAGAAAGCGGGGAACCAATCATGAGGGGCTTATTAGCAGCACGCTTCCTGTACTCGAAACATAATCTCGATCAGCACTCTTTCAGCAGGAGGTGAAAAAATAGGATACATATATTACCTGAGTTAGGGGAGTCTTTTGACTAAAGAAGGCACATTTCTCTTTCTTTCTCTAAGATTGTTGGAGGAGGGTGCTTTTTTCTGGCGTTTTCATTTAGTTCTATGCATTCTGCTCATTATTGAAAAAGGATCCAATATTCAACCGACCTGAGCGTTCACCATATCATGTACACAATCAGTACCTCTAGGATCAGCATTAAATAAGGTATCCCAAAAGAGGAGTGAAATAAATGGCAATTATTAAACCGTTTCTGGCAGGCAGGAAATTCAGTTCGACCATCGGAGCAGGTACGGGGACAGGTGCTGCGTTTACGATTGCGGCCACAGCATTTACAAATGATACTGGTGCTGCAGCAACTTCATTTCCAGCCTCATTTGCCTACTATGACCTTTATATCAATGGGGTTCTCCAAATGGGAGATACGTCTATAGTTACGACAACATCAATAACAATCCCTGGCGGCGATGCGCTTGATCCTGCCACGCCGCTCATCGTTGAGTTTATTGTAAATTAACCAAGATCGATTGCTTCATATGCTGATCATAGACTGTTCTGGTTATATTCCAGAGCAGTTTTTTGTTGGCTTTTAAATGTGTTTTTTTCTTCAAGACAACTGCAAGGTTCAATACTTGTCCCACATGCATCTAATATAGCATCCCTTAAGAAAAGGAGGAGAAAACAATGCCTATTACTCAACCATTTGTTGCAAGTCGTAAATTTGCAGCTACGATTGGAGTCGGGACTGGAACTGGCGCCACATTCGCGGTTGCCGCAACAGCTTTTACGAATGACGCTGGTGCTGCAGCAACAGCATTCCCAGGTTTATTCGCTTATTATATTCTCTATATTAATGGCACTATCCAGACAGCAGATACGTCGACAGTAACGACAACAACGATAACGATTCCTGGAGGAGATGCGCTTGACCCTGCTACCCCAATCCTCGTCGAATTTGTCGTAACGTAATGCCGATATATAAATAGTGTGTGTGTTTAAATATCAAGTTGATCCAAGGCAAGCCTTGGATCAACTTTTTTTCAAGACGCATCATAAGTTCCATACATAAGGGTTTCTGACAAATTAAAACGGGTGCCTATTGCTAGGACACCCTTATGGGAGATGTGGAAATGGATAAACGGTATTAAACGGTCATGATGGATAAACACTTATAGAATAAGGGAAGCGCACTGTTGGTAATGGATTAAAAAAGACGAAAAAATGTAATGATTAATACAATTAGTCCCCAAATTTCAAGTTTAGTCCCCATCGCCACTGAATAATACATCATCAAAAATGGAAGTTGTCTTTCGATCCACTGATTCGAAAATATGCCCATAGACGTCCATGGTTGTTCCTATTTTAGAATGGCCCAATCGATTAGATATCGTTTTAGCATGAGCACCTTCTCCGATTAATATGGAAGCCGACGTATGACGGAAGTCATGGAATCGTATGAACTTCAGTTTAGGAATTGTAGCGTTGAAATCCCTCCATTGTAAGCGATTTGGAACGGAACGGGATCCCGATTTTATTGCAAAATAAGAAATTCTCATAAGTTCCTTCCCAAATATCAGATTGTCCCATTCTGCTTTGCATAATGTTAATCTATCTACCACATACTACCTGAAACTAAAGAAAGTATAAAAAGACATTAACAAGAGTGTGGACGACGCCCGCGGCCGGCGATCGATGAATAAGAGTGGGAGCTGATCGGCAGCAGGCTGCAGGAATCTATGCAGGAGCAAACTGTTTTAACTATGGAGATCTACGACCCATTCGAGAGTTGTATGCTTATAGGTATTGTGTTAAGTGTAGACTCACTTGGTAAATGCGTTAGGTT
>NZ_JMDX01000369.1:0-4180 GCF_000935845.1 Paenibacillus sp. E194 | reverse complement strand
ACATTTGTCCAATCCAAGCTTACGTCATATGAATATCCTGCATGAGAACAGAGATATCATACTCATGGGGGTGTTACTTATGCCTTTAGCAGGGCAAACTATCGTTGCAAGCGATGAATTCACTTATATAGCAGCTGATCAACTCACAGCAATTAATTTAGCTGTAACAGGAGCCGCTGGCAACAGAGCTACCGTCATTTCTCAATATCCGGTCTGGCCAAATATCATTAAGTATAGTAATGATAATAGTGGATTTGCAGAGCCCAAATATATTTGGGATTCAACAACCACAGATAACCAGGTAAGAGCATTCGCTGCTTTTAGTGGTGGGATTGGTGGCGGTGAAAGCTCATTAACGGTAGACATTAATCTTACTGTATTTGCAGATAATGCTCATGTTGCACGTCTCGATGTCTACGATCTCTCAGGCCAGAATCCCGCTTTTATCACAACACTCACTCCTCCCGTATTGACTGACGGCAGTATGGATGCCAACACAGGATTGGTTGAAATTCTACCTTATAATTGGCAGAACATTCGCATTTATAACATATCCAGTAATCCGCTGCCAGCAGGAGGAATATACGGGATTCTCGCTTCGTTCACTGTCGTGAACTACTTGGGTCCTAAACCGCCTGTCACGCCTGGTAACCCAGCCGGTCTTATGTTCTACGCCAATATCAATTTTTTCAATTAGATATGTTTGTGGTATAGCCAGCCCCTCCACTGTCTTCCGACTTATATTAAGGAGTTCGTCCAGCAATCTGGAGGGGAACTCCTGGAACTTCCGGTCTTTCAAGTCGGCTAATGTCGGCTTACCCTTTCTCCTCCACTGGACTGCATATTCCTTTAAACGGTACGCACCAACTTGTATCCGGACACAAACCTGGATTTTCTTCACAAAGTAAGCTCGCATAATAAGGATTCTTTTTACTGAGATTTTTAAAATAACAGACAATCTCGTGATTGCGATTGGCCAAACTATTCAATTGAAAGGAGACCGGATACTTCGTCTTCACATGCTCATAGGTTATTCCGTCCTTCGTAAACGGAGGCGGATACGATCGTTCTGGCAAGGTTGGAATAATGTCATGAATATTGACAATGCGAATGCTGTTCTTAACCGTTAGATCGAATTTTGATGCAAACGCAGGGCTTGCGACACGTGGGCTTCCGTACGTATATACAATAGGTTTCGTAAAGGGAGTGTTAACTGCAATATCATAAGCAGCCAGTACGGCTAAGGCTCCTCCTAAACTATGGCCTGTCACAAATAGTGTTTTCGTTGGTGAAAGCTTGCTAAGTTCTCTGATCAACGCTTCCCTTGCTGAATGATAGATACATGTGAATCCGCGATGAGTACGTCCAGATTCGGGGACAAAAGGATACGGAATCTGATATAAATCTTGATCCGACTCGTTGTCCTTAAATGTTCGGGTTCCTCTGAAGACGACAATGAGTCGATGACTGGATTGCGCAATATAACCGAACACTTCCTCCTCCGGCTCTTCAACGCCAGCAAGAGCACGAATGATCAATGATACGGAAAATCCCTTGGGGAGTACAAATGGTTCTTGTGCAAATAGTTGATAGGCCTGATGGATCATGGTTGATAGCAAGATGGCGTCTTCTGCGTCAAAATGGTGTTCTAATTTGGATTCTTTCATTAGGCAGCTCCCTTTTCTCATCAAATCTTCATCCTCTAGCATGTTCCCCCAAACGGAACACATATATCGAGATTGGGGCAAAAACCGGGATTATTGCTGCATAACATATCGGCGAAAACAGGGTCTTTCTCGCTGAGAGATGTAAAGTAACATGCAATACTGTCATTTCGAGTAACCGTATTCAGTTGAAAGGCAAGCGGGTACTTAGTTTTGACATGCTGATATCGTATCCCCTGCTTCGTAAAAGGAGGCGGATAATGCTGAGCAGGAAACGTAGGAAATGAATCATGAGTATTCACAATCCTAACTTTATTTCTAATCACATTGTTGAATTGGTTAGCGAAGCGCGGGTCTCCAATACGAGGGCTCCCGTACGTATATACAACAGGATTGTTAAACTTGGTGTTGACCGCAATATCCAACGCGGCAAGCGTGGCCAGAGCCCCGCCGTAGTTGTGGCCGGTAATATATAGTTGCTTTGTGGCTGAGAGCTTATTCAACTCATGAATTAATTTAGTTCTTGTTGAGCGATAGATACATGTAAATCCACGTGAGGTATTCCCGGCATTAGGAACGTAGGGATACTGTACCTGTAATATGTCATAGGCGGCTAACAGATCTTCAGGATAGGCCGCATATCCTCTGAACGCGATAATAATTTGATCTGGGGACTCTGCAATAAAACCAAATACGATTTTAGTAGGATTCTCAACATTTGCAAGTGCACGAATCGTATAGATAAGCTTATACTCCGATGGCAAGACAAGTGTTCCTTCTAAGTACAATGGATACGTCTGATAGCACATAGCAGCAAGCAAGATTGAAGTCTTGCTATGAAAAGATGACCCCATATCAATGATTCCCCTCTTATATCCAAGTCGATCATTTTTTATGATAACTTAATTATTAATAGGGTTAATGAACTTGATTCTCCCCTATTCTGAGTATATGCCCAGCTGATTGATATGGTGTTCTTCGTATATTTGTGAGGCCTGAGAAAATATGCTGAGTCCGCAAGTAGGTGAAATGGTGAAAATGCACATAGTTATGCTGCCAGAAACAAACTAATTGCCACAGAAAACATATAATGATATATTTTTAATGCATAGTAATTTATGGGTATAAATATGATGTTGTCACATGCACTACCCGTTTCCACTCGGATACTTCCTGCCCAATTACGCATCCACTTGAGACCTACCTCATGATCAACTATTGAACTAAAGGTATGCGTTCACGATAACGCAACTCGATTCCGAAATCCCTCACATTAACACCCAATCACCCAACGACAAGAATCAGCTACTGCTACTTCATGATGCCGCTCCCATTGCTCCAAAATACGTCTTTCACGATTTGGCAGTTTCATATGCATTTCTTTTCTGTCACCTTGGTCAACAGATCTATTCGTTATGCGGGGAACTGATATAAGCTCCTATGAGAGCTTATATATAATCAGCATATGAAGGAGGTGTGATTTGATTATTACAGCGGTTATACATTTTCAATAAAATGAATGAAATGGAGGAAATTCATGATGTCTACTTTATGTTCATCTGGAGCAAAACGGTTTAACTTTCTTTTTGCTGTCGGCACTGTGCTCGTGCTTCTCTTCGCGATGTCCCTCATACTCGGGGATAAGGCATTCGCACACGGTAACGTGACCAACAGCCGTGCAGGTCTTTGTGCAGACGGCGTCAATAAGAACTGTGGAGAGATTATTTATGAACCTTATAGCGTGGAAGGACTTAAGGGGTTCCCGGCGGGAGGCCCGGCCGATGGGAAAATTGCAAGTGGTGCTGTTGGCAGATTTGCTCCTCTTGACGAGCAATCTGCGACGCGTTGGACTAAGGTTAATTTAAGTCCAGGACCGACGACATTTAATTGGAAAATTAAAGTGCCTCACGCAACGACAAGCTGGAAATATTACATCACAAAGCAAAACTGGAATCCTAACGCACCGCTTACTCGCGACTCCTTCGATTTAACTCCTTTCTGCAACGTGCCTTACAACGGTAAATTACCAGGCAACACCTACTCCGACACTTGCAATGTTCCGAGCCGAACTGGGTATCAAGTCATTCTTGCAGTTTGGGAAATTTCTGATACCTTGAATGCCTTCTATAATGTCATTGACGTTAATTTTGGTGGGAACGTTGATAATGTAGCTCCGACTGCCCCAGCTGGTGCAGCGGCATCCAATATTGGGGCGACAAACGCAACGATCACTTGGAGTGCGTCCACAGACAACGTTGGCGTAACCGGCTACCGGATCTTTAACGGAGCCAACCAAATCGCAACGACAAACGGAGCGTTAACTGCCAACTTGACAGGTTTAACTTCGAATACTTCGTATACGATTACGGTAAAAGCAGTTGATGCCGCAGGAAATATTTCCGCAGCAAGCAATGCGGTAACCTTCACGACTCTTCCTGTGACCGGTCCGGATACAGTAGCCCCTACAGCGCCAAGCAGCCTTCACGTCATGGGCAGCTCAACTTCCACAACAGTTC
>NZ_JMDX01000368.1:0-4186 GCF_000935845.1 Paenibacillus sp. E194 | reverse complement strand
GGATCTAGTCCTGCATACGCAACGAGTTGCTTTGCATCCTTGAATTGGCTTGCATCCCCGAGTTCCGCCACGATGGCAGCCGCCAGCTTGTCCCCAATTCCTGGGACGCTCTTGACCAATTCCACTTCGGGTAACTCTAAACTCAGTTCTTCTATCTGCTTTTCCAAATGACTTAACTGTTTGTCGAATTCCAATAACAGTGAGACCATGCTGGTCAACGCTACGCTCTGGGATTGACTTCTGGCTTGTGTACTCCAGCCCAGTATGACTTCCCTCAGCCGTTCCGTTTTCTCTGCAATCCATCCTTTGGAATGGGATTTACCTACACATTCACGGATGAGGGTTTCCACATCTTCAGTCTTGCTCTTCAAACATCGCTCTAGCACTTTCAATGATGTTGTCGCATACAAATTATGAAATAGCCCAATAAAGTCCGGAAACACCTGTTCAAGCAAAGCTCTGCTGTTTAACTTGGCCTGCACATACATCGCAGTTACGAACTCATGTTGCCTCGTCAAGTGTTGAAGCTCAGTATAGGTTTCTTCCCACTCACGGTGCGCTTTAACATCCCCTCGGTAATACATCTCAGCCAAATGCCATGCATCCGCTGCATCTGTTTTCACCTTGCGAAGCTGTGTACTTTTCGAGCGTTTCGCTTGTAAGGGATTGACAATGTAATGAGTCCATCCACTGCGTTTAAGATATCCTGTCAGACTTCGATGGTAATGTCCGGTTGCCTCTAGAACAACAACGGGATCGACGCCACTTGCCTGTTTGAGCGTTTCTAACAATTCCCCTAGCTGTTCAAAGCCTTTCTCCCCATGCTGAAGGTTCTCCATCTTCCCGTAGGGTTCATTGCGATCGATAAAGGCCTGTATGACGCTAATCCCTTTTGCCACGTCTATTCCTATTACTGGCTGCATAATAACCTCCTTGATTCGATTTGCCGGCATTCCCACATGGCTTCCAAACCCATAGCTTCGCTTGTGATGCGAGGTCAACAGCCTCTACCAGCTCAAACATGGTCATTGGACGGTAGTGAGAGAACAGTTTTTTTGACGGGATCTGTGTCCCAAAGACGCCCACGTTCTCCCGGCTACCACCATCATAAGATGCCTATAAAAATAGGCCAACCAGAAATCTCTGGCTGACCTAATAATACGAAAGATGCCCTATACGGAGATCCCTGCAAAAGCCTCAATTTTATTGAGGTGAAAGCCAAAAAATGAAAAAAGAGTCCCATGAGAGAAAAAAGCAGTCTATCCTCACCCGAGGAGTAGGCTGCATTTGCTCTATTAGCTTTACCATCCGCTTTGCGTTTACAACGAACGCGGTGAGGTAGGCTTGTATTCGCATACGAAAGAGACCTCGATATTTAGCCGTGTCCATACCGTGGAATCTTTTCATTTCTGCATTTTTATGTTCAATGATTGGTCTGCGCTTGATTCGTTCCTTGAACGCATCGCTTAATTCGAACTCGATCTGTTCCTTGAAATGTTCGGCGATGATTCGAATCAAGTAGGTTTTGCTCTTGGCGCCCGGCTTGTAACATCCTTCACGCATCGGACACGTCTTGCACTTCTCGACGTCAAAGTAATACACGAGAGAGCGACTGTCTCCACTGGTCTTGCTACCTTGAATCGCCTTGCGCTTACTTCGTTCACCGGCCGGACAGATGACGAAATCGGCGTCCTTGTTATATTCAAATCCTTCCTGACGCTGGCCTCCCTCGTGAACGACGGGGTTTAGCGGTACGACAGGCGATATGTTTTCCTTTTTCATTCTCGCTAAATTTTCCTTGCCAGAATATGCGGTATCCGCAATGATTTCACTTACGCTTATGCCATTTGCTGTTGTCTGTTCGAGCAACGCCAACAATTGCTTCCCGTCGTCGGTGCTTCCCGGTGTCACCTCTAAGGCGGTAATTATTTCTTCTTCCGTCATCGCGATATGTTCTTTGTACCCGAAAAACGATTTAGAACTGCTCTTCCAGCCGAAGCGCGCATTTGGGTCGATAGCTGAGAGAATCCCCTTATGTGAGAGTAGCCGCTCGTCCTCGATAATCTGCTTAGCGATGCCAAGTTTATCGCTCACCGCACCTTCATGATCCGGCAAGAGCTCTTCTACCGTCTGGCTAAGCTGCGCCAAATAGGCCAGCATGAATTGCTCGGCATTCGCTTGCTCGCTTTTGACGGATGGTAACTTAGGGAGTTTCTTCTCCAGCTTGGGATGATGTTTGGTAACAACTCGAAACAGACGCTTGGCTGCACCACGCAATACGTCAAGACGGCCGTTGCTTTTGGCTACCTGCCTGCGTGTGTGTCGCGTCCATGATGATGGCTTTGCTTTTCACCAATCCCTGTTCCATGCACTGGCCAACCACATGTTTCAGCACATCTTCAACTTGGCTGGCTCCCAAGCGGTGATTTCGGAACCGTGACAGTTGTGACGCATCCGGAAGCGAGTCTTCTGGATTAATCCCAATAAACCATTTGTACGCCAGATTGACTTGAGCTTCCTGTATGATTCGCTCATCCGAGAGGTTGTACAGGATCTGTAAGAACAACAAACGAAACAGCAATTCTGGTTCGTTTGCCGGTCTGCCATAATACTTACAATACGAATGCTCCACTAGTTCATGAATGAATCCAAAATCCACAGCAGCATGTATTTTGCGCAGTAGGTGGTCTTCCGGTACAAGTTTATATAACTCCGCATGAAACGATGCGGTTAATTGTCTGGCTGGCTGCAGCAAATCCTTTCATCTCGCTTTCCCTTTTCTCCCAGTATACAACAAACCCAGTACCGGCGCGGTACTGGGTTGCTTTTTACATAAACTGTATTCGTTTTGCAGGGCTCTCTATACGGGGCATCCTAATTTTTTTATAACAGCAAATATGCTTTTGTCGCTTCACGGGAATGCATAGCTATCCAGTCAGAATTAAGGCGTTCTATTATACCTTCGATACTGATGCTTTCAAATATTGTCAGTACTCCTTCATAACTTACTAATGCGATACATGGTATCCCAGCAGCATTTTGTACATTCACCTTATAAGCCAGGATATCAATGTTACCCTTTACATATCCTATATCTGAATTGATACGTTCTAGAGTTGGTCTGAGATTTTGTGGCTTCCCCTCATCATAGTAATGCATAAAAGTAGATATCCATTTTGTAATCAAACTCGGATCTTTAGCTATGAATAGAGCCATATCACTAGGATCATTCACCCAATCGTCTTGTTTCCCATAGTAGACTACTTTTGATTTATTTTTCACACGTTCAACACTCCTCTTGCAAGAATTTATAAGTAATCTTGCAGCATTTAATACTTCACCTTTCTTTAGGTTCCTAGATAGTTTATTTTTAACTAATGATTTATCTATTTCGTTCATCATGATACTTTTTACAAAATCCTCATTCTTTTGTGTATAGTTTCTTCCGTACTTTGATTTCAACTTTCTTAGGCTTACATTCTTTTTCATAGTAAATAAATTCTCCTTTTAATATAATTAATAAAAATAAGAGCCCGATCATGGGCTCTTTCACAGCTCATCACTCAGCAATAATTATCCAAATCTTGCAACCACATGTTTATCAACATATTCAGTTGTAGCAACAGTGATCCCATTCTCATATATCCGCCCACCAGTAACATTCAATCCATTCATGGAGCCAATTTCAAATGCATCATTCTGATAGTCAAATGTAATTGCCCCTCTCATACCAGAGAACCAAATTGTCTTATTACCCGTACCCTGCAAGGTTATTTCTTTGCCAACACTTAAATTCGTTCCCACATCAATCGTGGTATCTGATGTTATGGTTCCTCCTTGAATACTGGCACCTCTAATTGCTCCTGCCAGGATAGTTGGAGATTCAATCGTAGTTGAAGTTATCTTTGTGCTTTGAATGTATCTAGGAACCTGAGGGATATACGGCTTCTCTGCCACCTGATCCCAATATATTGTTGCACTTCTACCCATCTTTACATTTTTACTAAGTAGCATTTTCAAATCACCGCCTGATATGTATCTGTACCATTACGAGAAATTACATGAAGTGTCATTGTACCCCCAACACTTTTATCTATTTCATTTATGTACTTCAAAACTGAGTGCATAGTAATACACGGGTTATTATCTTTTCTATAGTTTTTCAAAAAGTAGTCTTTAGCTATAT
>NZ_JMDX01000367.1:0-4202 GCF_000935845.1 Paenibacillus sp. E194 | reverse complement strand
AAATCATTGCTATCCGCATTTGCAATTATTTTCACGAATCCAGTCGTATCCCCCTGCACAATTGCCTTGCCTATTGCTTGAAACGGAACTTTGCTCGTCTTAATCGAAAATCCCGCTTCAACTGCTTCCTTCTCCGTCCATCCGATGGATGCCGTTTCTGGCGCTGTATAGATGCAGCGAGGTATACGACGGGAATCGATCCCCGAATCTGCCTCGCCACATATGTGACGAACTGCAAGAATTCCTTCTGCTGATGCAGCATGAGCAAGCTGTAATCCCCCAATAACATCGCCAATCGCATATATATGAGACTCATTTGTTTGCATAAATTCATTAACAATAATACGACCATTGCCGTATTCAATGCCCGCATTTTCCAGCCCAATGTTCTCAATATTGGCCTGTCTTCCTATACATACGAGCAGCTTGTCTGCATTTATGTCTATCGCTTGTCCGTTCGAGGTAATCTCAAGCTTCACTTCTCCTGTGTCTGGATCTATTTGAATTTTCTCAGGTTCAACAATTGCTTGTGTATGTATTCGCGCACCACGCTTCGCCAATTGACGCTGAAGTTCGGTTGAGACGTCCTTATCTTCTTGCGGAACAAGATGAGCAGCAGACTCAATGACATTCACTTCAACACCGAAGTCTGTCAGCATGGAAGCCCATTCTACCCCAATGACTCCGCCCCCTAGAATCGCCACTCTCTTCGGCAGCTCTGTCCATTCCAGCGCCTCATCCGTCGTAACAACAGAAGGGTGATCTACTGGAAGTCCTGGCAAAATGCGCGGACGTGATCCTGTTGCAATAATGACATGGTTCGGCACGATTGTGATCGCTTCTCCCTCTTCACATTCTACCGCGACTGAGCCGCTTCTCGGTGAAAAGATGGAAGGCCCCATAATCCGTCCCACTCCATGAATGACTTCAATTTTGTGCTTTTTCATCAGAAATTGCACACCTTTATGAAGCTGGTCTACAACCTTCTGCTTGCGAGCCTGAACCCGATCAAAGCGCAGCTTCCGTCCCTCAATCTCGATGCCGAAGGATTCGGCTTCTCCTGCCTGACGGTATATTTCAGCACTCCGAAGCAGAGCCTTGCTTGGGATGCAACCTCGATGCAAGCATGTTCCCCCTAGCTTCTCACGCTCAATGACAGCGACTGACTTGCCAGCCTGGGCTGCTGCAATTGCAGCGATATAACCTCCAGTTCCTCCACCCAGAATCGCAACATCTACTTGTTTCGTCATGCAAGCAACTCTCCTTTCGCGTTCATTTCCGATGGTTCTATTGTACTCCCTTTTCTTTGCGCAGCAAACATGACAAATGTAATCCTATTGGTTCTTAAGGAGAGGAAACATTAGACAAGTATGCGCAATCAAGGTAATATGAAGCTAACTTTCATGACGTGAGCAGGTGAAGATCATAATGAAGCAAACACATGTAATCACTCGATTTATTGCGGTTCTGCTTCTGGTTATACCAGGGGTAACCGCGACAAGCGGATTTCTGCTTATGAAAAATGCTGTGTTCGATTATGTGGTCGACCATGGCAATGATAAGCTATCAGCCCCCGCATTCCAATGGCTGCCCTTCACCGCTGGTCTGCTTCTGTTCATTATTGGCGTGGGCTTCATAGGGGGATGGATATTTTATCGTGACCGTAAGCGTAACTACGTAGCGGCACGTTTCCGTCCAAAAAAAATCCCCAAGCCACAATCCTTCCGTCCTAGTGCGGATGGCTCAGTAGAAGGCAAAGAGTAAGCCACGATAAGAACTGTTGCTGGCGCACCATTAGGAGTAACCCTTCTGGTCAAAGAACGAATGATATTGTTCTCTAGTGCATTTATTACCAATTTACGCTCGCATCTCGATTTAGATGAACGAAATTCCAATAAGAAGGGCCTCTATAATCACAATGCTGTGATGATTAGAGGCCCTTCTTAATTTGTATTTATTCTTCTTTCTTCGCCAGCTTCTCCTTCAGACGAGCCAGCTCTTGATCAACCAAGTCGCGAGCATTATTCGAACGTGCTGACCCTGTTGACTGCGGAGCCTGCATAACCTGATTTTCAGGTTTCTCATCTGAATGCACTTCATGTCTGGATGGTACTGAGGTTATCACGTCATCAACAACCAGCTCTTTGTTCAGGATGTCATCGTAGTTTGGTTTAGCAGTGATTTCAGGCTCATTACCAACTGATTCATCCTGCGTAGAAGGAACAGAATATTCATCTGTCAACTCTCGCCTCATTCGTTCTGGGATGGTAATCACATTACGAGTTCGGCTTATTTTTTCGTAAAATAGACGCTTATCTTTCTTGAACAGATGCAGCATGAGGTGCAGGAAGAGTATACCGTTGAAACCAAGCCACGCAATCACTACCAATATCATAACCAGCGAATCCATAGCCTCGTTGAACTTCAATACATACCCAAGTACGTAATTGATTCCACCCACACCGAAATACAATATACCGTATCGCTTCAGCAAACCGACAAATGTATTTCTGCAAAGGGAACCCTCTGTATCGTCCTGAACCAAGTGGATACGTGTTACCCATTTGCCGAAGGTTTTCCCATCCGTAAACGTTGGTATGAGTATAAAATAAACGAAAATACCTGCTGCCAAATACAAGAAATTAAATTCACTCAGCTCGAAATTGCTATAGTTGTCTCCATATGCAATCGTACGGTATACAATGTAGATGCAACCCATGATAATCGATAGCAATGTCATATCCAGCCACACCGCGATTCCTCTGCGAATGAATCCAACAGGCTTCTTGCTCAGATCTACATGTTCATCCAGCTGGTGTGAACGCGGCAGGAAGTATGTAAATACTGGTGCCAGTAAAAATCCGATACAGCCCCCTGCAGTATTCAAAATCAAGTCATCTACATCAAACAACCGATATGGACAATCGTAGAACCCATACAAGCCTGTTCGTTGCGTAATCTCAAAAAATAAAGAGACAAGAAATGCAATAAACGTCGTCTGCAAGAACGATCGTTGGAAATAGTAGCGCATATATACGCCAAGCGGCAGCGTCAATACCACATTGAATGCGGCCTGGAAAAAGGCTCTTTCCTTCAGCAGCTGTACATAGGTCGTTGGATGCGACCATTCAACACTAGACTCCTTCATAATATCGCGAACGAATTGGAGTGGGCGCAGCTGCTCAAATACTGCACCTGCCCGATCCACACAATTATGCACATTTTGCGGCAGCGGCAATATCACCAAATAATAAGCAGAAATAAAATAGAGCAGCATGGAATAAAGCACCAAAGCGCGAACCTTATTTACATACCCGTATTTGCGATATTGCACGATTAAAAAAGGAAGCGTCAAGAGTAATGCCGCTATCGGGAACGTAAGAAAAGCAAATTTAATTGGAAATAGATACGCGTTCATCTGTAACCCTCTTTATCACTGTAGTCGCATTCGTAACTTTATCGATTAGACGATCAAAAGTCAACGAAATCCATTGTATTTGCCACATTACATTTTTGTAAGCCAGTATTCTGGATGATTTACTGCCAGATTAGGCCGAACTGTTGGAACCTTTCCCCCTCATCCTGATTACAATAATCATGATAAAATACCGTGTCACCAAGGAGAATGAGCATGGCCGATGAAGATGACAATAAACGACTGATACTTCTTATTGTGGTCATAGTTCTGTTCGTTGCCTATGCATTTGGGATCATTCAAGGAACGGGGGCAGAACCGGCAGAGACAATTGGAGAGTAATCTGATAAGAGGGTGAGTGGCTGTGTCCTTTTCAAAAAATAATAATAAAAAAATCAAGTGGAAATGGAAACAGAAACTCTAAAAATAATAATAAGAAAAAAGCCAACTGCCCTAAACTAAGCATTGACCAAATTGCAGTTATCGCTGCATTATTAACCAATTCCCTGCAGGTTCAATCTGTTCTTGTCGACCGTGATCAAGCCGTTGAGGTATTGCTGGTCGGCTCTCTTCGCAAGAAAACCCAAATGGATAACCTGCTCAATCAAATAAGCGAGCTGTCTGTTGGTGATTTCCTTGAAAGTTTAAAACGATTTGGTGAATAGGGTTGTATTTCGCATACGTAGACGTGGACAAGTTCGGGGGTGATTGGAGGAATGGATGATGACTCTACTCAATTCGACAAAAAAGAGGGTTAGAGAATAATAGATCTCTAACCCTCAGATTG
>NZ_JMDX01000366.1:0-4210 GCF_000935845.1 Paenibacillus sp. E194 | reverse complement strand
TCGCCGGTACGCACCCGTAGCGCCAGTAACGCCAGTAACTCCTGTAGCGCCAGTAACTCCTGTAGCGCCAGTAACACCCGTAGCGCCAGTGACACCAGTAACACCAGTAGCACCGGTAGCACCGGTAGCACCGGTAGCGCCAGTAGCCCCAGTGGCTCCTCGTTGTCCGTTGGCGCCTGTCGCGCCAGTTGGGCCGGTCGGACCCGTTGGCCCTGTTATACCGGTAGGTACGCCAGTTGGGCTAGTTGGACTAGTAGGAGGAGGGATTGGGACAAACGGGGGTGGAAATACATTTGCACAGCTTTGCGGAGGGAAAATATTAGACCGGATTAGGTTGCTGTAACTATTATTTCTTAGATCCCCATCCATGGTGTATGCTCCTTCCTTCAGAATAAGTTGGATGGACAGAGACGATGTATTGGAAACGGACAAGATTTCATAGAGACGTTTCTACCAATACATCAATGTATGTGGATGAATATATATCCGCAACACGAATCAGCAATCAATAGTATTACAGTTGAGGGATATATGTGTGGAAGATGGTGCTTCATGAGGAATACTGTTATAATGAAAGGGAAATCGAGGTGATCAGAATGGGGAAAAAACGCAGAACAGCAGCGGCTCCGACTCAGGCTGCCACAGAGAAGCCGGCTACCTTGAAGGATTTGTTAAGTCCCGATGTCTTGAACAAGCTGAAGAATCAGGCCAAGGAACTGCAAGTCCAAGAAGACAATCGCAAGGAACGGGAGCGTCAAAAGGCTGAAGAAGCCCGTCGTGCCGAGCAGAAGAAGCTGGACAACAACTTCGAATATTTATTGAATAACAGCAGCCTGGATTGGCGCAAATATAAAAAGTAAGGAAAAGCGTGCAGACGGTAGAGTCTCACGCTTTTCCTTCTTTATACACCTTAAAATAATTGGAGGAGCAACTTCTTCCAATCCTGTACATTTGATCTCAGCGTCAAGAGGAGGTAATCTTGGTTATATAGTATTGTAACATTGTTCACATATCGGATGGAGGAGACAGCATGAACTTGCCTATCTTAAATAAATTTGAATTGTTCGAGGCGATACAGAAGCATTGGGGTGGATTTTTTCGTCAATATGAAATGGCTCTGAACGAGCTTCAGAGTGATTTTCAAATCATTGATCTCGATTGGAAGACCAAATTCGGATATTCTCCGATCGAACATATGAAGGCACGGGTGAAGAATCCGCTGTCCTTGCTCAAAAAAATTGAACGCAAAGGGATTCCGTTCTCCATGGATGCTGTTCAGGACAATATTCGTGATATTGCGGGATTGCGGATCGTTACCACATTTCTGGATGACGTGTACATGATGAAGGAGCACATCGAACAGCGAGAGGATATCCAAGTGCTTCAAGTGAAAGATTACATTCAGAATCCGAAGCCAAGCGGCTATAAAAGCTTGCATATGGTGGTGAAGACACAGGTTATTCTATCGCACGAAGTATTGTGGGTACCCGCTGAAATTCAGCTGCGCACATCTTCCATGGATTTCTGGGCAGCGACAGAACATAAGCTGAACTATAAATATGAAGGCGGTGAAGTGCCTGAGGATGCGCGCAACCAACTCTATGAATTATCCAAGTCGGCCTTCCAAATGGACGAGCAGATGTCCATGCTGCGTAATCAGCTTCTAAAATAAACGGAACACCGAAAGGCTCCCCTGGATAAGGAGAGCCTCTTTGTAATGTCCGAATTACTTGATGCCATGCCACTTGGCAAGGTGCTCCGCATGAGAGCGCAAATAAGCATGTGGGCCAAAAAATTGATCGTAATAATCCAAATCCAAATGATGGGTCTGTAAATACATAAGTGAAAAGACGGATGGAACCGTAGCTGGAAACTTGCCGAAGGTGTCATAAATGTATTGCGCCATATGGCTGACAGCTTCTCGGAACTGTTCGTCGTGGATTTGTGCGCTGCTTCGTACTTTGCGGCTGTCTTTCCACGGGCCTGGTGTATCGGGGTGGAAGGGGCCGTTTTTGCCAAACTTGCGATCGCAAAATGCATCTACAGCGGCGCGCATATCAGCAAAGTGCGGCGGCGTGAATGAAGTGAATACCCCTTCAAGACCGGTTGGATTAGGGAGCGACCACCGCTTGTCAGTATCATAGCGGAATCCAAGTCCAGGCACATTCGGATCACCGCTAGCTCCAAGCACAGTGAGACGGTCAATGCCGTCGAACATCCAGCCGCCTAATCCGAGTGCCTGCTGCATGAGCATACCAGCATAGGTCGCGGTCGATAACTCAGCCGATATCTCTGCCAATGAGTATTGATCAAGGAATGAAAGTGGGAGCGGGTTGTCAACATCGACAATGTCACGGAACTGCTCAATGCCCGGAATAGGACGGTCGTTCACATCATCGTAAATGCACAGCCCATTTTGAACATAGAAGCATAGGTTCGCAATCGTATGCTGAGCCAAGTCTCCTACTGGGAAGACGAGCAGCGTACCTGGCTTGTTCGCAACCCATGAATTATGCCCCTCCATATAAGGCTCATAATTCGGGATATGTAGTCGTTGATTGGAAATGCGGCGAATATTGCCGGAATAAGCTTGAATCAAGTCAATGAGCCGGTGGTTGCCATCTGTATCCCGCTCCGTGAGCGGAGGTGTGTCTCGCGTGTCGAACAGATACGTTCCTGTGTCGTCGGTAAAGAAAATCTGAGAGGTATGAAACCCAGCTGCTGAAGGAAACGTTCGACCAGAGGCTGAACCTGAATAATTGGATAGATGCGGCTTATATCGATCATGACGGGTTACGGAATGATGCCAGCCGGTGACACCGCCAACTGCCAGGAGGATCAAAATTTTCTCTATTTCATCCAAAGGAAGTGGCTCGTGCTTGGACGTATAGGCCAGAGCTCCGTCTGGTATTTCAGCCCCTCTGAAGAAGCGGCGTGAGCGCCGTCCGAATAAGGCGTCGAGCAGTGGATATTGCAGCAAATCCTGAAGAGTTTGTTCATCAATATGATGATGGGTTTGAACGGACAAGTGGAAAACCTCCTTAGATGGGGAAATAGAAAAAGAGACACGCCAATTCCTGTTGGAATCGGGTGTCTCCAGTTGACTGGTCGAACCGCCGATGCGTATCCGCCTGTATATTATTGTGTGTATCTTATTTCAATATATGCGTAAATGTCAATAGGAATTATCAACATTAAATCCGTTCACATGTAAAAGAGCGCAAAACAATCGTTGACAGGTACATACGGTGGTGATATGATGCTGTTCAAATCATTATAATCATATCGGAATTATAGGTTGATGTTGACCGGACGACCGGAGACGTTATTCCCTTCATAGGGAATGGCGTCTTTTTTCGTTCCTGAGACACAGTTGTTGAATACTTCGAGAAGGAGGGAATTTATGTGGGTCCGATCATTCGGGTAGAGCGGGTTTCTTTTCATTATGGAGAAAATGAAGAACGCATTCCAGTTCTCTATGATATTGATTTCGAACTGGCACAGGGGGAAGCGGTGGCCATCGTCGGACATAACGGTTCCGGCAAATCCACCTTCGCCAAGCTGCTGAATGGGCTGCTTCTGCCCTCAAGTGGAGAGGTATGGGTTGCCGGTACAAATACGAAAAATACGCAAGCTAGGGAGCGACTCCGCTCGGCAGTAGGCATTGTGTTTCAACATCCAGACAATCAATTGGTGGAGACGATCGTGGAAGATGACATTGCATTTGGGCCGGAAAATATCGGTGTGCCCCAAGATGAAATTCGTCGCCGTGTAGATGAGGCGCTGGAAGTGGTGGGAATGATGGCATTTCGCGACCGACCGCCACATCGCTTGTCAGGGGGCCAGAAGCAGCGCATTGCGATTGCAGGGGTACTGGCGATGCAGCCTTCATGCATTGTGTTTGACGAGTCAACGAGTATGCTCGACACCTATGGGCGGCGGGAAGTCATGGAGGTGATCCAGCAGCTGCGCAATCAGGGGGTGGCCATCGTATCGGTTACTCACCATATGGAAGAAGTCGTTCATTTCGATCGTGTCATTGTGTTTCAAGAAGGCCGTATTGTACGTGAATGCACTCCGAGGCAGCTGTTCACGAATCACGAGCAGCTTGCTGCCTATTATTTGGAGCCGCCAGAAATGAATCGAATAGCAGTGGGCGTTCATCGGCATGAAGAACTGTTCCGATCAGATCGGTTGACGGTATCTGAAG
>NZ_JMDX01000365.1:0-4223 GCF_000935845.1 Paenibacillus sp. E194 | reverse complement strand
TTCACTCCATTACGGTCATATTTTTCATAGTCCAAGAAGGCGGTTAATTCCGTTTCTAACAAGCGATTCATAGCTGCCTCAAGATGACTGCGAAAAACTTCAGTCACATCCTGTTTTGTGACTAGAGCTTGAACCAAATCTGATGTAAAATGATTCATAGGGAAGACCTCTTTTCTATGGATTGTAGTGTGGTAGCTCAATTCTACAAGAAAAGGTCTTCCTTTTTGCTATTTATCTATTTACACAAGATATTTTACGCTCTCTTTTGTATACAAACTAAACATAATGTACCTAGAGTTTTTATATTTGTTATGTTGTTCCTATTTATCTTAATTTACCGCACCGAAGATACACTCGAAGCACAAGGAAAAGATACCTATATAGCAAGTAGGGACTATAGTTCCATTCAAGGGGAGAATCAATGGTTTTATCAGGAATGGAATGGGAAACAGTATGTTGATTTGAAGTGGAATGAATCTGAACGACTATGGAGGGGGAGTCATCCTTTTACGATGATTGCAGCAAATGTTCATCATCCAGATGAAACGGATGTTGCAAGGAAATGGGTAGCGCCCAAAAGTGGGTTGATACGCATAAATGGACGCGCCGCAAAGAGTAATCCCGGATGTGGGGATGGCGTAAGAATAGAAATACGGAAAAATACGAAATTACTTTGGACGACCCATATCGAGTATAACGACATCGACGGGGTAACGACAAACTACGAGACTCACATTAACTCTGGTGAAGCACTTTACTTTATCATAAACAAGGGAGAACAGAACAATTATTGTGACAGTACATATTGGGATCCAAGCATCTCCTATTTAGACGATAACACTTCATTAGCCTATTCCGCCTCTGAAGGATTTAGTGGCGTTCAAGGACAGAACAATTGGTATTATGAAGAGGGCAAAGAGGGTACCTTGTCCTTTTTAAATTGGGATGGGAAGGAAGAAGTGTGGAGGGGGAAAAATCAATACTCGCTCATAGGTCGTTCTTTTCAACATCCAACCGATCTAAGCTCTGTACGAACTTGGGCTGCACCGGAATCCGGACTGATCCGAATTTCGGGAAAGGTGGCCAAAGGGAACACGAAGTGCGGAAATGGAATTATTGCATCCATCCAGAAAAACAACGAAGTCGTATGGTCGGCGCTTATTCGATTTGATGATGCAGAAGGTATTCAAGTCCAACATGATATAACCGTTCATGCAGATGATAAGTTGCGTTTCCTAGTAGCTTCGAATGAAAGTCTGGATTGTGACTTTACATCATGGGATCCGCGAATCACGTATATGGAACCGAAGGCTGATCTGCGTTACTCATCCGTAACCGGGTTTAGCCCGGCACAAGGGCAGTCGAATTGGTATTATCAAGAATTCGAAGACTCCAAATATGAGGATACGAAATGGGACTTTAACGAAAAACAGTGGAGAGGAAAACATCCCTTTTCGATCATTACACATAATATGCAGCATCCTGATAAGTCTGATTCCGTCCGAAAATGGGTGGCTCCAAAGTCAGGTTCGGTGCGTGTGAGCGGACATGCAGCTAAAAGTAATACAACATGTGGTGATGGAGTCAAAGCAACCATTTTAAACGGCCTCACTCTCGTTTGGCAGGCGAAGCTGGATTACAACAATGATGATGGAGTGGATCATGATATTGTACTGCCGATAAGCGCAGGCGGAGTTTTATATTTTGTAATAAATGCGAACGGTACTAATCTTTGCGATAGTACGAATTGGACGATATCCATCCATTATGATTCTGAAGCACGGTCGACGATATATTCATACGATGCCGGCAACAAGATGGAAACGATAACATATCCAGACGGTAGAATCATTTATCATTACTATGATGCAAATGGCAACTTAATTAGGCGTGAAAAGAGAAAGTGAATGATGTAATCTCTATTCATCTAATTGAGGTGTTTTTTGATACATATAAGCAAAATACTTAATTGAACAGGAGAAAAAGCGTGAAAAAGTACATATCACTGATTTTAACATTTATTTTAGCGTTTACGAGCGTACCAATTACTTATGCACAAGAAGTGATGTCATCCGATGCTGAGCTGTCTAATCTTTCAGTTACGGATGCAGTGTACAGCCAACAGCCTAAGGATCTAGATCCGCAAGATATTATTACAATTTCCTCAGTAGCCGAGAAATTTCAAGTTGATGGTGACTGGGTTTACGGTGAAATATCCAAAGGATACCTGCTGCACCATATCTATGAGGGGCTGCGGGAAAAGCAGCGCGGAGGATCGTACGAGCAGTATATGAACCGCTTGTATCCTGGTGTTGCGCAACAGATTGCAGTAACGACAAGCGTGTATAATACGGCTACGGTAACGACAAGCGTGTATGATCATTTGTCGAAAGTGGAGAGTGACGGGAATGTTAAGGAAACAAGCGTTACAGACTCTGTGTATGAGATTCCTAAATTTCGTCGCTCCAAGCGATCCCTGTCTTCTTCTTCGAACTATGATAGCTTTGCATTGAAGCAAAAAGAGCTGAAGTTCGATCACGCACCGTATTCAGTCGGGAGCGTTGGTGAGAATATCTCGACAGTCGACGGTTCTCTGCATGTAGAGCAAACTGATCTGGTTCTTCCTGGGCCGAATGGTCTGGACTTCGAATTGCGTCGTGTGTACGATAGTTCGCGCGGTAAAGATGATATTTATTACAATGAGGAAAGTCATAAACAGTTGCCCCGCAAGTCGGAAGAAGATTATCGTTCTTCGCTGGGGAAAGGGTGGATGTGGGATATTCCTTATTTCAAAGAAGCTGAGGATCAAAAATTCCTTTATCTGCCCCAGCGTGGAACATTTGAGCTAGACGGATATGATCTGGTGGGGTATCCCTTTAGAGATTTGAGTTTTGGCCCCCATTACGGCGAATCGAAAGGGTCTGACGAGCCGAAAGATGCTAGATATGTTCTTACCGATTACAAGCAGGGATTGGATTACTATTTTGACGAAGGCGGCCTGCTTCTGCAGATAAAAGACGAATATGATAACATTCTCGACTTTTACCATAGAGGCATGAAACTAATTATGGTTGTTGCTTCTACCAAAGAGGGGAAGAAAAGTACAAAATACAATGTTCTCTCCATTCGAGACAACGGTAATGATGTAGAAGCAAGGGTATATTATACAGATCCTGCGACGAATCAAACAAAGGATCAAGTTGTTAAATATATCAAAGAAAAGATATCTTTTAATTTTAATGATGAATATGTATTAAAAAAGGTTATCGATCCGGTTGACCGAGAAACAACTTATTATTACGATATTCGTCAATATATGCCATCCAACATTGTTTCGACATACAGTGTGTTTAATAAAGAGGAAAATTTCAACGAACAAATGTTCTATTGGGGAAAAACCGATTGGGTAACGCTGGGGATGATTGAGCATCCGACCAAAGCACAGTCTAAGTTCACTAGTTCAACCGTACTCCGTAAACTAGGTTTTTACGCGATAGAATACCAGGTCATATATAATGAACGCAAACTACTGTATAGCACGAATGCGGGTGCTACCGTCGTCTCTGATCGGCAAACCGTTACTTTTCCAAAAGATTTTGGAAAGATATTCGGAAATGTTACCTATGATGTTAGCGTGGATGATGGCCGTACCGTAACGAAGCATAACTATTCTGTTAGTTACAGAGAAGAATATGAAAAAATGAATGAGGGGGATCGCCATACGTTCCCGACGGATCCGCCCATTCTTTATCATAATAGAAGTGAAACGACAGCAAAAGGAAGCAGCGAACGCAAGACTGTTACCTACGAATATAATAAAAATTCGAAAAGGGAATTGATGCATTCCAAGCCCCTTCGCATTACGGAAACCAGTTACGGGGCTTCAGGATCTTCTACGAAAGCGACAAGCTACACATACGATGAATACGGAAATGTCACTGAGGAGACTAAGCCGCTTCAAGGCACCAGTCGCTATGAATATGAGTATATTCCACAAGCTCGGGCTCAGAAGCTAACGAAGATGACTTCGTCCGTAGGGCCTCAGTCCAATCTGATCGCCCAGTATGAATATGAAACCAATCGTGGCGGACTTCAGCAGGTCACACTGCAAGACGATAAGGGGCGGTTATTGAATCAAGTTCGCTATGAGCGCGACGTGCATGGCAATCCGACGACAATTCGAATCAAAGGCGATAACGCGAAGGATACCGTCATTCGGCAGG
>NZ_JMDX01000364.1:0-4238 GCF_000935845.1 Paenibacillus sp. E194 | reverse complement strand
ACTGGCAGTGAAGTTCAGGCTTTTGACATTCAAGCTTTCAGCAAAGCTAGCAACTCGGATTTCACTCTTGATATGCTGCGTTGTATCGCCCTGTTTCGCATCATATTCCGTTAAACTGATCTCATTCAGATTCGGCACCTGGGCATTGCGGCGAATTAATCTCAATCGTTCTCCCCCAGTCTCATGCAGGCCATCCTGCTTAGCCTCTCCCAACATCCACACCGCATTCACTTCAGGATCTAGGGAGCGTTTGAGTGCTCGAAGCTGCCTGCGTTCTGGTGCAGCAAGATATTCTGATGCATCGATCAGAAAAATATATTCCTGTGTGGCCTGTTCGGATCCTTGCCGAATGATGAATGCTTCTCCTGCCTCCATATCTTCCGTTGCATGGATCCATCGAATGGGAACAGACGTCTCCAATTCAACGTCTTCCCGCTGTTCTCCGGTACAATTATATATGATAATTTCATTTGCCACTTCATGAATCGAAGCGATGCAAGCTTGCAACGGCTCAGTTCGTTCCCTCCATCGAATGCAGAAGGTAATGGTTGACTCTGCTTTGTACAACAGGTCGAATATATCAGCCCCCCACTTCCGGCGTGCTTGCTCCCGATTCGTATGCAGCAGCATCATCAAGCTTGACTGCTCGAGCTGATTCGTCGTCACATGGCCCACATGATGAATGAAGGAATCATTCGCAATGAGCATACGATAACCCGCATTCGCTGTTCGCAAGCATAGATCATCATCCTCATAATTTCCTAATCCATAGCGTTCATCGAAGCCTCCTACCTCCTCGACAACACTGCGCTTCATCAGCATGCAGAATCCAACAAGTCGGCGTACTTCTGTCACCGTTCCAGCAAATTTATGCTCATGTTCCTTCGCGAAATTATTCAGATCCCATAAATCGGTATACGTTACCGGGATTTGTTGATGAGCACTCGAATAATTCGTAAACGGCCCGACCATGCCTACATCTTCACTGGAGTGAAGCACGCGCAGCATATTGGTTAACCAATTTGGCGTGACGATGGTGTCATTATTCAAATAAAGAATATGATCCCCCGTCGCAAGGGCTGCTCCTTGATTGCATCCTTTTGAGAATCCTGCATTCACTGCATTTTCAATCAAAATTACATCCGACTGCATTCTCAGATAGGAAAGCGTTAAGTCCGTCGAACCATTGTCAACGACAATTAACTCGTAAGGCTCCGTCGTATACTTACGAATGCTTTCCAGACATCGAATCGTATGAGCAAATTGATTCAACGTGAGTATCACAATACTGACCTTCAACACAATCCCCTCACTTCGCAATCACATACTTGGGAAATATGACTGTAACTAATAAATGCCTCTACAATTTGATTCTCAACTGTTCGTATCGTTCCTCGCCAAGCTTCTCACGGAAATACTTCTGATTATGAAGCATACTTGGATGAGAGGGAAGGTAGCTAAGTGCAAACTCGTTATGATAGCAAGCCCTCTCAATGTCACCAAGACGATCATGACATACACATAGCTGCAAATGCGGTACCCACGTCCATGAGGATGGCTCTACCATAGACATTTGCGCTTCATCTGCTGGAAGCAGTGTCGCTTGCTCAAACCAGTACTTCGCTTGTTGAAAATGCCCCGAGTCCACCCACATGGATCCAATTGCACAGCATATTTCCGCTCGCGGCTTATCATAGACGAAACTGCGGAACAGCGCCATAAACTGTTCGGTACGTTGACCTAGCTTGCCAAAACACTCCGCCATTTTTTTGCATGCCTGAATATTATCCTCTACCCACCCTTGCTCTGTTTGGAGGAACTTCATATATCCGTGTGCAGCTTCTTCGAATCGGGAATGATCTCGCAACTCATTCGCAAAATAGTATAAATCGCGAGGCGTAAATTGCTCTCCCTCGGCAAGCCTCTTCTCGTAAATTCGCAAATTGCGATCGGTATATGCTTTATCCTTCTTATGTGTGACACACACATCACTATGAATAATATGTCCGCCTACTTCCAAATATTCGTGCACTGGACCATACCATTTAAACCCGCGATCACGCCTTACTAAGCGATTTCGCCGCAGACTAGACGTAACATTCCCCTTATCATCGACCATTAATACATAGTGCATGGTAACACTATCAACATCACGAGTGAGTGTCTTCTTCAGCTCTACTAGAAGGCGTTGATCCTTACTCTCTATCACATCGTCCGCATCGAGCCATAGAATATATTCTTGTGTAGCTTGACTGAAGGCATAATTCCGTGCAGCAGCAAAATCGTCAATCCATTCAAAATCAAATATACGGGCTTGATACTGTCCTGCAATTTCCTTCGTCCGATCTGTCGATCCCGTATCAACAATAATGATCTCATCAACAATGTTATGGACAGATGCAAGACATTGCGCTAGTGCAATCTCCTCATTACGTACAATCATACATAGGCTAATTGTAATTGATGCAGACTGATCCATCGTAATTTCTGCCTCCTCAATATGTGAATCTAGCTGTACCTGATTAGACTGAGCTAGCAGCAGGTCAAGCGCTTCTCTGGCTTCTTTATGGCTGCGATCTTCTTCCAGACAATTCTCATAGGCTTGTATCGCTTCTTCCCGATGATTAAGAAGTTCATGACACTTCCCGACATAATACCAAGCGTGGAAGCTTCCAACTCCTCGCAGCGTAAGATGATAGATATTTTGTTCCCCCAGTTCAACACAGTGCTGAAATACAGGCAATGCATGTTCAACCTTTTGTTTTAAATACAAGATGACCCCCTTGTAGAAATGAAGATCAACGTAATCTGGATATAACGCGATCGCTTTCTCGATCGAAGGCCATGCCCCTTCGTAACTGCCCATGATCAACATAAGCTCATATTTTAATTTATATAGAAGCGATGGAGGCAGCTTCCCCTGTTCTACAAACCGCATAACGGAAGCATTTACCGACTCATAAGCTTCAGCGTACTTTTTCAGCCGATACTGCTCACTTGCAATGTGATAATCGACCCACGGGTTGTAGTCCGGCTTGTCTTTCTCCATCTGTAATAACCGCAAGTTCCGCTCCGACTTGTTGCGCAAATGAGTTACAACTTCTAGGTAGCCATAGTGATGAAGTTGTACGGGCAAGACTTTAACATCGAATTGCTCGCCCAGAACCTCATGTACATTTACCTGTTCATGGATCGCCCCGACGAACTGGAACCCCATATGATTACGCAGCAGCCGATGCTGACCAACTAAGTATGTTTTCTCACTGCTAGGCGTGTCTTCTCCAATGTAGTTCAACAGCTGAATTACACCGATGTGAGCTTGCTCTTCTTGCAATATATCTCGAATTAACATGGCTTGATCTGAATCCAGCCTCTCATCCGCATCCATCCACAATATCCAGTCGCCAGTTGCCTGCTTTAGGGCATAATTGCGCGCTTCGGCAAAGTTGTCATTCCACGGCATTTCATATATGTTCGCTCCATATGATTGGCATATTGGAATCGTCTGATCGGATGATCCCGTGTCGACAATAATGATTTCATCTACAACATCCTTGACGCTGTCCAGACAAATGCCGATAAATGTCTCCTCATCCTTAACGATCATGCATAATGATAGTCGCTTTTCCAACTTTCCATCCCCTTTTCACATCGCTCGCTACAAACGATATATGCCGCTAATAGCCCAGTCGTGCATGTCGGAAATGGGTTCCTTAGACTTCATCGCTACCATGTCGTCCACATTCTACGATATTCATAGATTTTTTCGTTACATTTCGTAAATGTAACAACATTGTCTTCAGTTTTTAATGTTCATTTAATGTTCCTTTCGTATATTTGTATTAACGGAAATAGATCAATAGAAGGAGGTCCGTTGCCAGATGAAAACAGTTTATATTGAATTCCAACAACGAAAAATACCCGTGTTTTGCACAAATATGTCCCACAAAAATACATTCTCGCTACTTATGGATGCACTTAACCGCAAGATGAATAATGGCAAGCGAGCGATCAAGACCTGTCTTGAAACCTTGATCAGTATTGAAATTATCGGCTCAGAGGCAATCTTGCATTCAAGACGTGAAATGGACACTGTAGCATTGTCCTTATATTAATCATTCGTGCATCTGAATTCTGACAGAATTGTTTTGATAGATCATTGCAAAAGGCGTAATTCCTTTTTGGAATTACGCCTTTTGCAATCTTTACACGTTATTCTTTTTAGTAAAACTTCAAAC
>NZ_JMDX01000363.1:0-4281 GCF_000935845.1 Paenibacillus sp. E194 | reverse complement strand
CTTTCTATCATTCCGATAAATTGCGTGCATTCGCTTCGTGGTGCGGTTTGTCCACAATACGGCTTTTGCTGTCCTTGTCTTGAACCGGAACAATGCCGAATGCAATCCATGACCATGAAGTAAGACGCGAAATCATATATACGATGAACCAAGAACCAATGAAGGCAAATATCCAGCCGCCTGCAATATACAGTGCATACTCGAGCATATTTCCCTTAATCCCTATTTTCCGATAAATAAAGAGCAGGAACGGATGCAGCAAATATATGCCGAATGAGCATGCTCCGATGGAAGTAACCCATGAAGATACTTTTCTTCCACAACGGTAAAATAGAACAAATGAGATTTGGATCAAAATGATACACGACAATAAGGAATGAATATACCAGACAAGCTCATACCACAAGGTGTTGACAAAAATCTTGCCAACATTCGCGCGATAAAACATGTATGCATGATAGATTCCGAGCCCAATCCACACACTCCATAAGACGACCCAGCCTACCATTTGCTTATATCCCTTCGACAAGTGAACAAGCCAATTCCGGATTGATTCGTAATGCATAGCGATCCATGCCCCGAATATGAAGTATGACAGATAGGAGATTGCCAGATTCCCTCTTGGGATTTGCCAACCATACTTATTGACAATGATAAATCCCCATTGCAGCAGTGCAGCAGCCAGGAACATGAACGGCACAGCCCGACGCATCTTTTGGAATACAGCCAGCAATAACGGAAACAATATATAAAACTGAACCATAATAATTATGTAATAGAGGTGCGTATACGCCCTGCCGCCGAACAGAGCTTTTATAAAGTCATATCCCACCGCCCACGATAGATCGAATAACATGTCGCTGCGATAGAGCTTCAATAAATAATAGAAGGCGGAAAAACAAGGTATGGTACTAATATGTACAGTAATCGTTTCCGGTAAAACTGTCGTATCGTTCCTCCGCTTAACGGCTTGTCCGCATAATTATAAAACAATACGAACCCACTTAAAAAATAAAACGGGTACGGCAAATTTCTAAAGGTATTTATCAATAAGTAAAGCGGGTATGCCCGACTGCCGATTGTCGCTGCCAGCGCTTCCGATGTCGCATGGATCGCCAGCACCGCCATGATAGCAAGTGCCCGATAAGCATCGAGCTCTTGTATTCGTTCTCTCTTTGTCACGTATTTACAACTCCTCATTTGAGTTTTCTTATCATACGAAAAGTGCTCTTCACCATATCTAACAATCGAAAAGCCAAAAATGTGACATTGACAAAAAAATTTTTTATATAAAAATTGTAGCACAAAAAAGACCGAGTGCGGGAACATTTCGTCCCTGCTCTCGATCTTCTTCTGAACACTTACTTTTACTGCTTGGTTTCCCGCGACCTATCCAATATCTCTTGTCCCTTGATTTGAAGTTCAGCAACCGCCTCATCCAGTGTTTTCTCTTTTTCAATCACAGAATTCAATGCATCCGACAGTAAAGCATCAAATTCGGAATGGAATCCTGCCGGAATACTCTTTTTATCAGACACTCCACTGACTTGCATTGGTTTTAACAGATAGAACGCATCCGTTTCCCGCCCTCTAAAATCCTTGAAATAGTCTGACCGCGTGGGGAGCGTATCGTTCATTGCCTTCCCAGCGACCTGTGCCATTTCCGGCCCGTTCACGAACTTGACGAACTCCCAAGCCGCCCGCTTGTTCGGAGAATCCGCAGATATGGCATAGATCTCCGACAATTTCACGTAAGCCGATTCATCGGGCATAGCAGGATTAACAGGTGCGGCCGCGATGCCCCAGTCGATCTCCGGTGTCTTCGAGTAGTATGGAATATCCCGCAAGAAGGAAGCAAACCACGGCGCTTGAATCGTCATTGCGGCTTGACCCATGTAGAACATCTCGTTAGATCGGCTGTACTGCTTCAAGTAGTCTCTATGTTTCTCATAGTCGGCGTCATCGTATCCATCAAGCTGTTCGCCTTCCTTCATTGGAGGAGGAGCATAAGCCGCATGATTGCGGACGGCATCTGCCGTCATCTTCATTGCGTCCTTCCAACCATCCGAATCGATCAACAGCTTGCCTGATTTCGCGTCAACTAGCTTAAGTCCCGATGCAGCAGCGATATCATACATCAAACTTGCTGGCCCTTTCGTTTGATACAAACCAAACACTTGCTTCTTTCCTGATTCAACGCTCGCAAATCTCTCTGCCAGATCAAGAAGCTCCTTCCACGTCATTTTCCCGTTTGGCGGCTCAATTTGATACTTCTTGAACAAATTGCGATTATAATAGATGACGTTTGTCTCGAAGGATGGGGTAAGGCCGTATAGCTTTCCGTTCCCTTTTGCCCGCAGCCTATCAATAAGTCCAGGCATGAATCCGTCCAGCTTGTATTGATCCTGGCTAATAGCCGGCTCAATATCATACAACTTTCCTTCTTGAGCGAAGGCCTCAAACATGCTTTCATTCAAAAACAGCACGTCCGGCTTGTATTTATCGAGCAGCTTTTTCTTTTCCTCTGTCAAATTGAATGCCTCGTTTTTTTCGGCTTCGTCAAACAATTCTGCTTCACTGATAACCTCAATGTCGATATCAGGGTTCATCATTTTAAAGAAGTTCCCATAATCGCTATAAAATCGATCTTCATCTTGATAGACGACCCTGATTTTCCCCTTGCCGTCCTTTAATGGCGCAAGCTCTGATCGTTCTCCAAAGCAGCCGCTTAAGAGAGACATGATCGTCAACAGCATAATGACGGTCTTTCCATTTTTCAACACGTACTACACGCTCCCTATTTTGCCTTGTCTTTGTTTGCAGATTCTCGTACTTTCATTAGCAATTCCTGTGCCTTCTCCTCAAGAGCAGCTGCTGCCTCATCAACTGTTTTCTCGTTCGCGACGACGGCATCCAGCTCCACACGCAGCAGCTTATCGAATGATGGGAAGAACTCGGATGGGATACGCTCATCTCTCTCAATGTTGTTCTCCGCCCTGATCTTTGGCGTATAGTACGGATCCGTACTTCTGCCCTTTATGTCCTTCATATAGCCGTTGCGCGAAGGAAGCTGGCCCTTCAGTGTACGAGAGCGGGCCTGCGCCATTTCCGGGCCATTTACGAACTTGACGAATTCCCAGGCTGCACGCTTGTTGGCTGAGTCGGCTGCAACTGCATAGATGAATTCAAAGTCGATACTTGAAGAATCCATTGCAGGATCTATTGGCGCTGTAACTACACCCCAATCTTTCTTGTTATTGATAAGCTCCAGGGATGTGTAAGCATTGCTAATCATCATCGCAGCTTGATCATTATAAAAATAACTTTTTGCGAATAAATCTGGCCTTCCGGATGGAAAAATACCGTTTTGCTGCGCATCGCATCTGTTGTCTGCTTGATCGCTTTTTTCCAGCCCTCAGTGTTCAGAATCACCTTCTCTCCCTTCGGATCGAACAGTCTCAATCCAGAGGTATCGGCGATTCTGAACAAGAAGTAGCGTAAGCTTCCTATCCATTCGTAGTACCCGTGCACCTTACTCTCGCCGCTTCCGATATTGGCAAATCTTGCAGACAAATCAAGCACTTCCTGCCAGGTCATATTATTCTTCGGCGGTTCGATGTGATGCTCTTTGAACAATGCTGCGTTATAGTATAAAGCCTGTCGATCTATATAAGGAGCAAGCCCATATAACTTGCCGTTGCCTAAGCTTTTCATTCTATCGATGACCCCCGGCAAAAAGCCCTCCATATCATAGTCGTCCTGCCGGATTACATCCTCTAACTCGTACAACATGCCATTTTTCGCAAATGATTGAAACATATCTGTGCCCATCCTTAATACGTCAGCACCGGAGTTCTCCAACAGCTTCTTCATTTCCATATCCCAATCTTTTCCGCTAATCATAGGCCCGAGATTTTTCAGCACCTGAGTCTGAGGGATGATTTCGACTTCAATTTGCGGATATTTCATATGAAAATACTTTCCGTAATCTCGGTAGAAGGCATCCTCATCCTGATAAAGCACCTTGATTTTGCTAGGCTGCAATGGCTCCAGCACTTCCTTCTTGCCGAAGCAGCCGCTCATTAAGGAGACGATCGTCAACAGCAGAATTGCAACTTTCCATCTATGATGCATATTTTTCTAGCTCCTTTTTTTGATTAAACCTGTACGTAGTAGCGAACCCTTTGCTTCTTCTATTGTGAAATGTAAGCATAGCTAGCTTGTGAAGCCTCTTTATGGCTTCTTCTCCTCTGCTTCGCGCGCTTTTTAGGAGTACCTCTT
>NZ_JMDX01000362.1:0-4283 GCF_000935845.1 Paenibacillus sp. E194 | reverse complement strand
TATCCCTGTGTGCCTTGTCACGGTTGTTAGAAGAGAGCGGCTTCTACAACGTAGATAAACGGCATATATTGTCTGTTGGGCGTCTGCGTCAGAAGTGAGGATACGAAAAAAGGAGTGCTGAACCATGCTTTATCCTTCCATTGATGAATTGATGAAAAAGGTTGACAGTAAATATTCTTTGGTAGTTGCAGCTTCACGCCGTGCGCGCCAATTGCGTGAAGGCGGTCGTACGGAATTGAAAAACCAAAAATCCCATAAACAAGTGGGCGTGGCTTTGGAAGAAATTTATGGCGATTACATTCACACAGAGCAAGACCATAGTCAGCTTCAACCAGGTGAATAAACACAACTGCAAATGCGAGCTGGAAGGCTTGGTCAGAGAATGAGGCACGAGTTGACCAGCGGCGCATAGCAGGACGGAAGTTCATACAAGTTTGAAAAAGGATAACAACCGCAAGGTTGTTATTTTTTTCAAGAAGAAGGAACAAGGAAGTACTGTAATAGCAATAATTCCTAAAGAATGATACGTTCGGCGGCATATCTGGCCGATTAATCGCCATGCAGTATGGTCATGAATAGCTAGCGGCAAAGGGGATGTCGGCATGTCGGCTGAACGGAAAGGCGGGATACAATGTTGCAAGGGAAAACGATAGTGCTCGGAGTTACTGGAGGCATTGCCGCTTATAAAGCTGCTGCCTTGTGCAGCAAGCTGAAGCAGGAAGGTGCAGAGGTTCACGTCATTATGACGAAATCGGCAACGGAATTCATTACCGAGTTGACTTTCCAAACGCTATCTCGTCATCTCGTATATACAGATACGTTTGACGAGAGGGATGCATCTATCGTCTCTCATATTGACTTGGCCGATCGGGCTGATCTGATTCTAGTAGCACCTGCAACAGCGAATGTAATTGGGAAGATGGCACACGGGCTTGCGGATGATATGCTGACGACAACGCTGCTCGCAACGACGGCTCCTGTCATTGTTGCGCCAGCGATGAATGTACATATGTATGTCCATCCCGCAGTTCAGCATAACATGGGGATGCTGCGCGAGCGTGGAGTCCACTTCATAGAGCCAGAAGAGGGCCTTCTCGCCTGCGGCTATACAGGCAAGGGAAGAATGGCAGAGCCCGAGCATATCATCGAGCAGCTCAAGCAGTGGATGGCTTCCAACAAGCTGCCTGAGAGATCCGGGCTGAGCAATGTGATGACAAGCGTCAAGTCGAATGGCTCTGGAGTACCGACAGAAGCTGCTGCACAAGAAGAACTTCTTCTATATGGCAAAACGGTACTTGTCACAGCTGGCGGAACTGTTGAACGAATTGACCCCGTTCGCTATATAACGAATGATTCCTCTGGCAAGATGGGGTTTTGCTATCGCAGAGGCAGCGCGAAATATGGGGGCTCAGGTGGTCGTAGTAGCAGGACAAACGCAAGTATGTCCGCCAGATGGGGTAACGATTGTCCGCGTGGAATCCACACAGGATATGTACGAGGAAGTCATGAGCCGCTATCCAGAGATTGATCTGGTTGTAAAGACAGCAGCAGTTGCGGACTATCGTCCGGTCGCACGGGCACCTCAAAAGTTGAAAAAGACCGGGGAACGTCTCATCATTGAGTTGGAACGGAACCCGGATATTTTAGAAGAGCTTGGGCGTCAAAAGTCGAAGCAATTCCTCGTTGGCTTTGCCGCAGAGACGGAGCATGTTGATCAATATGCGGCAGATAAGCTGCGCCGCAAACGGCTTGATCTCATTGTTGCGAATGATGTATCGCGAACAGAAGGCGGATTTGGATCTGATAACAATGAGGTATCGATTTATGACGCGGAAGGTCTTGTAGAACGAATTCCGCTTATGGCGAAGAGCGGGGTTGCGAAGCGTATATTGCAGTTGGCGGCATCGAGAATGAAGGATCCGACCCGGTTGCAGGCAGGCGCTAAAGAGGTGCATCCGATTGAGTAGTGAACATGACTGGATGCCTGCACATGAGCCTTTATTCCATGCGGTGGGGGCCACAGTCTTGGATGAAGGAACTCGCTGCAATGTGGCTCAGGTCATTGTTGATGTATCTAGCAAGGCAACGAATCGCCCATTTGATTATGCAGTGCCGCAGGATATGGAGGCATGGCTCGAAATTGGCAGCAGAGTTGGGGTTCCTTTTGGCGGGAGAACCGTACAAGGATTCGTCATCGGACTGTCAGATACGACGGATGTGCCGAAGTCTAGATTGAAGCCCATCCAGCAGCTGCTCGACATTGTGCCTCCTCTCCGTCCTGATTTGGTGCAGCTAGCGAAGTGGATGAGTGACCGCTATGTCTGCACCTTGACGGCTGCGCTGCAGGTTATGATTCCCGGCGCAATGAAGGGCAAACGGGAGAAGGCTGTTCAACTTGGGGAAGATGCGGTGCTGTATTTGCATCACACACGCCTTCATGAAGAGCAGATGAAGGCTGACGATCCTTCAATTGTGGACATGCGGCTTCCCGATCAACTTGAGCTGATGCCGCATAAACTGCTTGCGGACAGCCTAACCCCTGAACTGCTTGCTTATGTAGAACGGAACGAGCCAATCGCTGCCGATAAGCTGCTGCAGGGATTCCCAGCCGGAGCCGCCCTAATCAAAGAGGCGATGCAGCACGGGTGGCTCGTGGAGACGGAACGAATTAAAGATCGTATCGGCGTGAAGAAGCTGAAGCGTGTTCGCCTTGCTGTGGAACCGGATCAGGCTGAGCAAGCAGCGGTGGAGATTGGCGCTCGCGCTCGCCGTCAGCAGGAATTGCTTCAGCAGCTTCTTGAATTCGGCGGGGAACTTCCGCTTCGCTCGCTCAATGCTTCTGCGGTGAAAGCCTTGGAAGGCAAAGGATTGGTCGTCGTCGATGAGGTTGAGGTTATGCGTGATCCATACGCCGACCGGCGCTTCAAGCCGACCCAGCCGCTGCCTCTAACAGAAGAGCAGCAGGGCGTTCTAAGCCGAATTACTGAAACGCTGGATGAGGGCTGTGCACAATCATTTCTTCTCCACGGCGTGACCGGAAGCGGCAAGACAGAAGTATACTTGCAGGCAATCGACCGCTGTCTCCGTTCCGGCAGACAAGCGATCGTGCTGGTACCGGAAATATCACTGACCCCTCAAATGGTGGAGCGGTTCAAGGGGAGATTCGGCTCAAAGGTGGCTGTTATGCACAGTCGCCTGTCCCAAGGGGAGCGTTACGATGAGTGGAGGAAAATACGAGAGCGGCGCGTTCAGGTCGCGATTGGAGCGCGTTCTGCCATATTTGCTCCATTTGAGCATATCGGTCTTATCATTATGGACGAAGAGCATGAAACCTCTTATAAGCAGGAGGAGACACCGAAGTATCATGCCCGGGATGTGGCCGTAGAGAGAGCTAGACTGCATGACGCTGTTGTTGTGCTTGGATCAGCAACGCCCTCTATGGAGACGTATTACGCAGCCAAGCTTCATGGATATGAAGCTCCGCCATCAGGGCTGGAGCCGCCAGCTTGGAATTTGGCTCCGCTGGCCATGCCAACTCGCGTTGGTGGCAGAGCGCTTCCTCCCGTGACGATTGTGGATATGCGTGAGCAGTTGAAGATAGGCAATCGCTCAATGTTCAGCGCTCCGCTGGAGAAGGCGCTGGAGGAGCGGATCGAACGGGGAGAGCAGACAGTTCTGCTGTTGAATCGACGCGGTTACTCCACATTCGTGATGTGCCGGACATGTGGGTATGTTGCCCAATGTCCTGAATGTGATATTTCGCTGACTTATCATATGAAGTCTGGGCATATGCGCTGTCATTATTGTGGGTATGCGGAACGGGCACCCGTCGTCTGTCCCTCATGCGAAAGCGAGCATATACGCTACTTTGGCACAGGGACGCAGCGTGTTGAAGAGCAGCTAGCCAAGCGTTTTCCAGGCATACGTGTCATTCGGATGGACGTGGACACGACGACGGAGAAGGGATCGCATGAACGTCTGCTAGCCCAGTTCGGTGAACGTAAGGCAGATGTACTGCTGGGGACACAGATGGTCGCGAAGGGACTTGATTTCCCTTATGTGACATTGGTAGGTGTTATCGCTGCGGATTCTGCCCTGCACATGCCGGATTTCCGAGCGGCGGAGAAGACATTCCAGCTTCTTACGCAGGTCGCAGGCCGTGCAGGCAGACATCAGCTGCCAGGCGAAGTAATTGTACAGACGTATGCACCGGAACATTACTCCATTACCCATGCTGCCCAGCATGATACTCAGCTTTCGCCTCTGACTGAGCTAAGGCATAG
>NZ_JMDX01000361.1:0-4283 GCF_000935845.1 Paenibacillus sp. E194 | reverse complement strand
AATTTCCCTGCAAGCAGAACGAATACCGGACGTATTCGCTTCCCGCCCGCCTTCAGCAGATGCAGCGACGCTTCCGTAAGGAGCTCGTGATCGGAGCGGATGTTCCGCTCCAATTCACGCTCAATATACGCTACATCTTGTTTCATTGTCGCATAAATGTCCCACAGTTTCATGCCTTCACCTAACCAACTGTATTTTCCGACCCAAGTTCAACGTGAACCTCAAGATCAATAAGTTCCAACTCAAATGCAATTTAAAAATACAGACACGAAAAGATAAAAGATCGGCCACACGTTTGTGTTATCCATTCGGCCGATCCGAATCTTCGGCAGTCTGTACTTCCGAATTCCCCCACCTTGTAAACAACTGGTGATCGATATCCATGCAGTCCAACACCTTGCCGACAAGGAAATTAATGATATCATCCAGCGTCTTCGGATGATAGTAATATGCAGGCATTGCCGGCACAATACGTACCCCCATATTTGCAAGCTTCAGCATATTCTCCAAATGAATCGCATGCATCGGCGTCTCGCGCGGGACGATTAGAAGCGGACGGCCTTCTTTCATCATAACGTCAGCAGCTCGCCCCATCAAATTATCGGAAGCGCCGTGTGCAATCGATGATAAGGTTCCCATGGAGCAAGGCATGATCACCATGCCCTGCACCCGAAATGAACCGCTTGCTATGCTTGCCCCAATATCCTGGTTCGGATGATACGTCACCCGATGCGCCAAATCGCCGAATGCTAGCTCAATCGCTTGCTGACGCTTCGTAACATTCCACCCGAGCTCTTCCTTCAGTACGCGCCATCCAGCATCTGATACGATGAGATGAACCTCATAATCAGCTTCCAACAGACATTGAATCAATCGGACACCGTATATGGCACCACTTGCCCCTGTAATACCAACTACGTAATGCTTGCGAGATGCATCACTCATTACTTCATCACCACCAAGTCAATAAGCGTGAAGCAGAATACAACGATGCTGAGCACGCCGTTCATTGTGAAGAAGGCTGTGTTCAGCTTGCTTAAATCATACGGCTTCACAAGCATATGCTCATAAATAAGCAGTGCACTTGCAATAACCGTACCTATGATATACCACCAGCTTAATTGAGTTAAAAATAAGAGCAGTATAAATCCAAACGCTGTAGCAATATGGAAACCTCTTGCAATCCAGAGTGACTTCGCAATTCCGAAACGTACCGGAATCGACTTCAAGCCTTCCTTCTTATCGAACTCATAATCCTGGCATGCATAAATAATATCGAACCCGGTAGTCCAAAACGCAACGGTTAAATAAAAGGTGAGAGCTGCCCAATCGATTCCATTCGTTACAGCCACCCATCCTCCGAGCGGTGCCAATGCTATCGTAAGTCCCAGCACAACGTGGCATAGCCAAGTGAATCGCTTCGTAAACGAATAAATTACTAACATAAAGACGGCAACCGGAAGCAAGTATACAGACAACGGCTCCAGATTCGCCGCTGCCCAAAATAAAAGACCGAACGACACGGCCGTAAATAACAGTACTTCTCCTGCCTTCAGCAATCCTGCGGGTATTGCTCGATTTGCAGTTCTTGGGTTCTTCGCGTCGATGGCAGCGTCAATTAAACGATTGAGCGCCATTGCCGCGCTTCGAGCTCCGAACATCGCCATGAGGATCCATCCCCATTCAGGGAGCGTTGGGAAGCGTTGATGAACAACCATTCCCCCCAGCAGTGCGCCCATAAACGCAAACGGAAGAGCAAATATCGTATGCTCGAACTTAATCATTTCTAAGAAGATACGTACTTTTTTAAGCATGACCATTCCCCTTCGTCCCGATGTGAAGAGCGGCAATGCCACCGAAGAACGAATACGCTTGTACGCGATCAAGTCCATTAACTCTAAACATCTGTTCTAGCTCCTTGCGGCCTGGGAACGTAACAAGCGACTCTGGAAGCCACTTATACTGCTCATACCGCTTCGCAATCAGCTTGCCAAGCAATGGAAGCACATGGCGGAAGTAGAAATAATAAATGCCCTTGAACGGCTGCCATGTCGGCTTGCTTAGTTCAAGACATACAACTTGTCCACCCGGCTTGACCACTCTGCGCATTTCACGAATGACTTGCTCAAAATCCGGAACATTGCGCAAACCGAAGCCAATCGTCACATAGTCAAAGCTGTTGTCGGGAAATGGAAGATCCATTGCATTTCCTTCAACAAGCTCAATTTGGCTGTGAAGGCCTGTTTGATCCACCTTCTTCTGACCTACCGCCAGCATATTCGAACTGAAGTCCAGCCCCGTAATCTTGCCTGTGCCGCTCGCTTGCGCCAACTGAATCGTCCAGTCACAAGTTCCACAGCACAAATCAAGCGCAGTCTCCCCCTGCTTCATGTCCATCTTGCGCATCGTAAAGTTGCGCCAAGCCTTGTGACGTCTGAAGCTCAGGATGTCATTCATAATATCGTACTTCGGAGCTATGCTCTGAAATACTTCTTGAACATAATGTTCTTTGGTCTTGCCAGTCTTTGGCGAATGTGTCTCCACGATCTGTCACCTATTCCTTTCTTCGCCGAACGTATCGTCGATCTATTTGGAGGTTGAACGCTCACTATCATTTACAGACGAGGTAAGGCAAGAAATGCGTCAAGACGTTGTCTGGTGCTCTCATCAAGCGGCAATGTCACCGCAAGTGTATGCAATTTATCCCGTGATACACGAACTTGGTAAGCCAGCTGCTCCCTCACCTCATACTTGGACATGAGCGCATTCCAGAGCATTTCGTCAACCAATTTCTGCTTCAATTTTCTTCGTTCCTCATCTGTGCCTTGCTGCCATACATGCCAGTAAGACCAACTGCCTTCGAATCGAGCGAAATGATCCGCTCGATCTTGTTCTCTTTCTAGTACTTCGAGCTCTGTCAACGAATCAAGCAGTTCCTCCCAAGTGGAGATGTCTTCTTGATTCATCTGAGCATTGAAGGATTGGAACAGCGACTTCTTTAGCGTAACGCTCGCCCGCAAATATTCCTCTGCGGTCATTGTCCAATGCTTCATTTTGTCTACCATCGTCATCTTCAGACGATTAATATCGCATACGGATTGGCTCAAAGCCCTTACCGTATCAATCTGACCTTGCTGCGCAAGCAGGTTATAGAAGCGACTGCTGAAATAGTCTCCAGCCAATACCTTCAGCTGCCTTGAACGCAAGTTGCGGTCGTTATGCTGCACCGCTGCCAGTTCAATCGTATCATGCGTGTCTAGTCCAACCTGCACGAGCGATGTAACTAGCGCAAATAATTCACTATGTTCCGCTATTGGCTTACTGCGGTTTAAAAAGGCGAACATCAGTTCCACTCTTGCGTTAGGAAACGCAGGCAGTTCCGTGTGCGCCTGGATCATGTCATGTTCAACATACCGCTTAGCCAATTGCGAGATATGATAACCATTCATCTGCTGCCTCCGACTGTACCGGTTAGTCATCCTTACGGATGTCGCAATCTAAATCATTATAGCATATGTTTAAAGTGATAGGACAACATTTCTTCGTTCTCCTATTTCTTATGACCAGGATCCTTACTCTCATCTGACTGCCGGAAACTGACGCTCCCAGTGCGGTGTATAAATAATTCGCCATGCTTCTTCAAGCTCCTTCGGCATTGTTCCTTTTGATTTCTGGAGTAGCTTCAGACTTTCCACATCTACTTGGGAACGCTGCGCATCCATACCAAGTAATACATATCTCTTTTTAGCCATGTCATCCTGTATAACGACACGAAGCTGCAGACGTTCGACATTGCTTGTTTGTACGAAGGCGAAGCGAAGAAGCTCATGAATATCATGGTAAATAATTTCCGGATGGACAATCGTTGCAGCCACTTTCACATCAATCACCAGTTTATCTGACTGCCAAGTTACCCGGCTGAACTTCAACTGAAGTGGAAGCTCAGATAAATAATCCACGATCTCCTCGGAACTGAGCTTGACCATACGTGGTGAAGGGGTAAATACAGCCACATCTTTATTGGCGTCGGGCTTCTGCTCACTCAGTGAATACAATAGCCCTAATCCTAGCGGAAGCATAATCGTAACGCAAAGCACGATGACCAGAGTTCGATAGCGATGCATATTCTTCATTCTGAACCTTGCACCTCCACATAATGTAGATCAAGTCAACACTCCAGATAACAGACAGTGTCGACGTTCCAGAGTATGTCCATACCTCATGTCTATAATGAAAAAAAGCAGGCTATGCCTGCTTCCCTCATGAAAACTAAAAATTTCAGT
>NZ_JMDX01000360.1:0-4318 GCF_000935845.1 Paenibacillus sp. E194 | reverse complement strand
GCCATTGAAAATGTAGAACTGCCGCTTATCTACCGCGGGCTAGGCACTAAAGAGAGACGAGAGGCGGCACTGCAGGCACTGCAGCAGGTTGGCTTGGAGGACAGGATCAGTCATCGGCCAAGCGAGCTGTCCGGCGGGCAGCAGCAGCGAGTAGCCATCGCTCGCGCATTGGCCGCACACCCGCCCCTCCTGCTTGCAGATGAACCAACTGGAGCATTGGATACGAAGACGGGACACGAGGTGCTCGAACTGATCGATAAGCTCAATCAAGAAGGGCATACGATCGTGCTCATCACTCACGATATGGAGGTCGCTGCTCGTGCGAAGAGGGTTGTCTTCATGAATGACGGCAACCTGACGGAGGAGAGGGGGAATGGGCGTGAAGCTGTCACAAGGATTCAAAATGTCATGGCACAGTATACGATCCAATAAGCTGCGCACCTTCCTATCTATGCTGGGGATATTAATCGGCGTAGCTACCGTTATTTCCTTGATGGCGATGGGCCAAGGCTCTTCCAATGCAGTCGAGCAGTCCCTGCAGAGTCTGGGCACGAACCAGCTGTCTGTGAACATCATGGGTCGAGGCAGCCAAACGACGTTGACTTTGGATGATGCGATTCATCTAGCCGATGACATACCAGATATCGAGAGCCTAGCTCCCGTTGTATCTGGGAGTGCGACCGTCAAAAATGGCACGGCTGAATCCACATCCGTAACCGTGGAGGGCGTTACGCCGGAATATGAGCAGGTGAAGGACTTCAGAAATCAAAGCGGACGCTATATCGTGCCGCTTGACGTCACAGGCTATTCCCGAGTGGCCCTGCTTGGCGTAGATACGGCAGCTGAATTATTCAAGGGAGCAGATCCAATCGGGCAAACGATACTGCTCGATGGCGCACGATTTAAAGTTGTGGGCGTGCTGGAGTCCAAGGGAAGCTCGCTCGGCGGATCGAATGACGAGAAGGTTCTCATCCCTATTACAACGGCGCAGCGCCTATTCCAATCTGCTGGCGTACGTTCCATTGGCATTAAGGTCGCAGATGAGGATCGAATGAGTACCGTCGCAACCGAGCTGGAGACGAAGCTGACGAAGCTGTTCCGCGGCAATACAAACAGCTTCAATATTTTCAACCAGCAGGATGTCAAGGAGACGATGAGCTCGATCACGAAGACGCTGTCTACAATGATGGCAGGTGTCGCCTGCATCTCCCTCATTATCGGGGGGATTGGGATAATGAATATCATGCTGGTATCAGTCACGGAGCGTACGCGGGAAATCGGCATTCGCAAATCGCTCGGCGCCAAGAAGCGAGATATACTGCTGCAATTTCTAATTGAATCCGTCGTCCTCAGCGGACTGGGCGGATTGAGTGGTATTGGACTCGCCTATGGCGCCTGTTTTGCCATGACTCATTTCTTGTCTGTTGCTACCGCCATCCAAGTCGATATCGTCATCTACGCATTTGCTTTCTCTGCGATCATCGGCATCGTGTTCGGCATATTCCCTGCCAACAAAGCAGCTTCCTTGAAGCCTGTAGAAGCTTTGCGGCATGATTGAATTGATTCTGGAATGATGGACGGACAGCATAGCTTGCATCCCGATCAACAAGAAAGACAGCCTGATTCCCTTAAGGAATACAGGCTGTCTCTATTTACCACAATCATTCCTCGATGCTGCTACGGTCTCGCCCAGACAACTTGCAACATATCGAGCCAGTAGCTCTCTTCCCGTTCAATCTTGATGTCCGCGCCGCGAATCATGTCCATGATGCTGCGTGTATGATGGCAGCCCGTAAAGCGATATAGCAGTGGATTGAGCGTCTTCTGCACCGCAGATACAGCCGCCTTCGAGCTGATCCCGTGCTCCATCAGCAGCAGCTTGCCGTCGGGTTTGCACCAGCGACGCATGTTGCGCAGCACCATCATCGGATTCTGGTAGCTGCACATGGATAGCGTGGAGATAACCGTATCGAAAGATTGCTCCGGTAAATTCAATTCTTCCGTGTCCGAGCATATGAAATTGACATTCAACCGGTAATGTTCCGCCGCCTTCCTCGCCTTATCCAGCATACCCCCACTGAAGTCAGTAGCGGTAATACTCACACCTGAAGGGTAGTATGGGAAGTTGGCTCCTGCTCCAACTGCAATTTCAAGCACGTCCCCTGCTGCGCTGCCGATTAGTTTCTCTCTCCATTTTCGCTGCTTCGGATCTTCGCGGCGCTTATCGTATTGAGCAGCTTGTTTATCAAAGATACGAACTAGTTTTGTCTTCTCCAACTGATTGCCCCTCCGTTGCTCCGTATCGCTTGTGAACATGCTTGTCCACCAAGCGAGGTCGATGTCGTGTAGAAGACAATACGAGGAACACCGGCTGTTGTTTCACTATTTTTCCATTACGCATCGGCGTGATGACGCCTCTTCGCAATGTCCATTTGATAGAGTCGCAGTTCGCTTCCGATGGGCATCCGACTTGCTCTGACGCTTGTTCCATAGCATCTGCTTATCCGCAATGTCCACCAATTCATTCAGACTTATGCCTTGACTTGGGAATGTTGAGCAGCCTATGGAGATTGACAACGGTATCTGCTGGTAACTCGTCGGAAGCTGAATGTGGGATAGCAAGGTATGCTGAACAATATGCACTTCCTTATCATCCGCACAAGGAACCATAATAACGAACTCATCTCCGCCCCAGCGCGCAACCCGCTTGCCGGGAATTTTCATTTGCAGCAGCTGACTGCTTACCTTCTTCAGCATCGTGTCACCGACATGATGACCATAACTATCGTTAATCGTCTTAAAGTTATCGATGTCGATGAAATAGACAGCCACTTTGTGATTGGCTTTGATTGATTTCTTGGACATTGCACGGAACAGGCGCAATGCTGCCGGGCGGGTGTGCGTCCTCGTTAACGGATCCGTATCACGTTCGTATCGTAATCGATCGATGTACTTGCCAACTTGCCACGAGAATAACAGGGCCAAAGCTGACATGACCACGACCAAATAATGATTTAGACCCTTTAGCGACAAATACATATGCAGCGGCAAAGCCGCTAGCAAAGTCACTGCAGTCAACAACATTCTGCCTTTTCGTGTCTCCATACTCCACCTCGGAATCTCATTAGACAACATTATATTCCAGCTTGCTGAACATTTACTGAACAATCTTCAAAGGAGCGCCAATCGAATGGCACACTCGCCTGTGTCCACTTCTAGTTCCTCGAATACACTGACGATAGAATTCCTTGCGTGAGATGTATAAGGACAGGGGGACATCGAAGAAGTGGCTCGTCGGTTATCTAAGTTTCAATTTCATACGATTACGAGGCAATATGGGTTGCATCTAAGGAGAGTTAAATCATATCGTTCCCTGTATAAATCCACGGCAGCATACCGGGCTTCTACAGAGGAAGGGATATTCGCCATTAAACCCTTTTATAAATCCAAGGTTATAACCAAGCTGACGACGAAGCAGCAAATTATCCGAATTTCGGCTTACGTGAAGATGCTTCAGGAACAGAGCTATCCTCATCTCCCCCGTTGGCTGTCCACATCGTCCGGGAGAATGTGGGTGAGCCGCCGCGGCAGGCCGTACTACATGATGGAATGGGTAGAGGGGAATCGACCACAGCATGCTCAGGACTTCGAGCAGTTGGGCAGGGCCTTAGCTGTACTTCATACTTGCTGCCAAGGAATTCTCCCTCCAACACCTCTCGTTACGAATAAGGTAATACAGCATCTATTCCAACAAGATGCTGCATTTCGCCGCCAGCTTCCGGCACTGCGCAGAAGCAGAAGAAGGGCATCTTGGTTCAGGACATACGGCACGCAATGTACAGAGCTTGCTGCAGAAGCACAAGGCATCATCAACAACATGGAAATACAACAGCTCTTAAATGAGGAGACCTATCGACCCACATTAATTCATGGTGATATCACTTCGCCGAATGTCATCATGAGCCCGAACGGACTTTATCTCATCGACTGGGATCAAGTAAGAATCGATTCTGCTTATTATGAGATTACGAAAACATTGTTCAACACCACTCATTTCAACCTTGCCCACATAGAGGCACTATTGCAGGGATATGGGCAAGTGAAGCCTTGGACACCACCCGAACGATTGTTACTGAGCGCCCTATACCGTTGCCCGCTTGAAGCATGGATCGCAGCAAGGACAGTATCGGCAAGCCGTTCAATCCTTTTGCAGCGCATATTGGCGCGAACCTGGAATGAGCGGATGGCTGCCATTCAATGGATAGATGAATGGGCTAGAAACACTGACAACGGGGAACAGAGCGGAGAATAATAAAAA
>NZ_JMDX01000359.1:0-4346 GCF_000935845.1 Paenibacillus sp. E194 | reverse complement strand
CTGTACAGGCGATGGGGACTGAGGTGTACAGTTCTAACGTTATTCCTAACCCACACCCAGACATTGAGAAGATCATTGCCCGCTATGCCCTTCCTGCTTAGGAGCAGGTTATCGATAGAAATTCAAGGGAGGTGACCGTGATAAACGACATCTTTGTTATTAAATCGAAGGTATATGCAGGTGAACAGTCACTGAAGAAACTGGCGGAAATTCAAGGTACGAAAGCCTGTATCGTTTCCGATCAGATGATGGAGAAGCTGGGTTATCTGGGGCAGGTGGTTGATCTACTGCAAAGCGGTGGAATCTCCACTTCAGTGTATACCGGTGTTAAGCCCGATCCGGACGTAAGTATTGTAGCCGAAGCGCTTCATGTGTATTGGGAAAGCGGCGCTGATGTGTTACTGGCACTGGGAGGCGGCTCCGTCATTGATACAGCGAAGGGCGTTCTGTACTTCGCCCGGCAATATGCACAGGAGAAAGACACGACTTTTGTCAAACCATCGTTTGTCGCCATTCCTTCCACCAGCGGCACTGGATCGGAAGTGACCGACTTTTCGGTGATTACGGCGGACGGAGACAAAATTGTTATCGTGGATGATTTTATCACACCGGACTTAGCGATTCTTGATTCCACCCTTACCAAGCAATTGCCAAACAAAGTCGTGGTGGATACCGGAATGGATGTTCTGACCCATGCTCTGGAGGCTTATGTCTCTACCAAAGCGACCGACTTTACCGATGCGTTAGCCGAAAAAGCCGTCCAATTGGTATTTGCTCATCTGGAAACGCTTTACCATGATCCAGCAGATGCAAAGGCGCGGGATCGGGTGCAGAATGCGTCCTGTATGGCGGGAATGGCGTTTACTAACGCTGGTCTAGGTATCATTCACAGTATGTCTCACGCCTTTGGCGGAACTTTCCACATTGCTCACGGACGGGTGAATTCCCTGCTTCTTGAGGCGGTGATGGAGTATAACGCCAACTTGGGCGGAAAAGTCATTGACAGGGTTTGCGAACGCTATGCTAGGCTCGCTTCGCTGCTGCACTTGCCAGCCCGAACCGCCCGTGAAGGAACCGTAAGTTTGATCCAGGCAATTGGAAAGCTGAAACGAGCCATCGGTATCGAAAATGGAATCCGTGAGCTTGGCGTTGACCAGAATGCTTTTGACGAGGCGTTGTCCCACATGGCGCAGACCGCGATGGTTGACCGCTGTACGCCAACCAATCCTCGTCAGCCAACAGCAGAAGAGTTGGAGCGAATCTACCGTAAAAGCTACTAAATGCGAGTTCAGAAAGTTCGGTTACCAGCACCTGATTCACTTCGTGATCAAAAGCCGACTTTTTGAACAACCTCTATATATGAAATCTTACTAGATTGCGAGGGAATAATATTGGATATTCATGAGTTTTCAAGCAAATTTGCTAAAGCAACGAGTGCCATGGCTCCCCAAGAACGAGAAGCCATCATGAAGTTGTTCCAGGGAATTTCAAAACAGCTCTCAGATAAAGGAGCTCAGTCGCAGGTCGAACAAAGCCTCGGCCTGCTTCATAAGGAAGAATGCGCATACCCGGAAGGAATGACTGAGCGTTTGCGCGCCTTGAAAGAACATTATTTAACTGCTACGCCTAGCATAACGACCTATCGTGCCAGAGCCTTTACCAAGGTGTACAAGGAAAATCCAGGTCTACCAGCGATTATGCTGCGTGCCAAGGCTTTCCGCAAAGCGTGTGAAGAGGCTCCGCTGCTCATTCAGGACAACGAATTGATCGTTGGTCATCCTTGCGGCGCACCTCGCGCGGGCGCTTTCTCGCCTGACATTGCTTGGCGCTGGACCCGGGATGAGCTCGACACCATTCACAACCGTCCTCAGGATCCGTTCTACATTTCTGAGGAAGACAAACGGATCATGCAAGAGGAACTGTTCCCGTTCTGGGAAGGCAAATCGGTGGATGAAATATGTGAGCAGCAATACCGGGATGCTGGCCTTTGGGAGTTTTCCGGCGAAGCATTCGTCAGCGATCTTTCCTATCATCAGATCAACGGCGGCGGAGACTCTAACCCCGGCTACGATGTCATTCTAATGAAGAAAGGGATGCTTGATATCCAGCGGGAAGCCAAGGAGCATCTTGCGAAGCTGTCCATGCAAAACCCGGAAGACATCGACAAAATCTATTACTATAAATCCGTGCTGGACACGACCGAAGGCGTAATGGCGTATGCCAAACGGATGTCTGAATATGCATACCAGCTGGCTGCGAAAGAAACAAATCCGAAGCGCAAGGCTGAGCTGCAAAAAATCGGCGAGATCAACGCTCGCGTGCCGGCTCATGCGCCGACTACATTCCATGAGGCAGTGCAATCGGTCTGGACCGTAGAATCTCTGCTCGTGGTGGAAGAAAATCAGACAGGCATGTCTGTCGGTCGTGTGGATCAATATATGTATCCTTTCTACGAGGCGGACAGAAAAGCCGGCCGTCTGACAGAGTTTGAAGCATTTGAGATTGCAGGTTGTTTCCTGATCAAGTGCTCGGAAATGATGTGGGTTTCTAGTGCGGGTGGCTCCAAGTTTTTTGCCGGATACCAGCCGTTCGTCAATATGTGTGTCGGCGGGCAAAAACGAGAGGGCGGCGACGCCACCAACGATTTGACTTATCTGCTCATGGATGCAGTACGTCATGTCGGCGTTTATCAGCCTTCACTTGCTTGCCGTATCCACAATAGTTCTCCTCAGAAATATTTGAAGAAGATTGTGGATGTCGTCCGTGCGGGACTGGGCTTCCCGGCCTGCCATTTCGACGATTCCCACATCAAGATGATGCTGATGAAGGGCTGCAGTATCGAAGATGCCCGTGATTACTGTCTGATGGGCTGTGTAGAGCCGCAAAAATCCGGACGTTTGTATCAGTGGACCTCCACCGGATACACCCAGTGGCCAATTGCCATTGAGTTCGTTCTTAATCGTGGCAAAATGCTCTGGCACGGAAGTAATCCAGGATTGGACATGGGCGATTTGAGCAACTTCAAGAGCTATGAGGATTTTGAAGCGGCGGTTAAGAAGCAGGTAGAATACATCACCGAGCTCTCCGCAGTGGGTACTGTAATCAGCCAGCGCGTTCACCGCGATTATGCACCGAAGCCGCTTATGTCCATCATGTATGAAGGCACGATGGAAAGTGGTCGCGATGTTTCTGCCGGTGGCGCCATGTATAACTGGGGACCTGGATTGATCTGGTCCGGGCTGGCAACTTACGCCGATTCGATGGCTGCCATCAAGAAGTTGGTTTACGATGACAAAAAATATTCGCTCGAGCAAATCCGTGACGCGCTGCTGGCCGATTTCGAAGGTTATGAGCAGATCCACAAGGATTGTCTGGACGCGCCAAAATTCGGCAACGACGACGATTATGCCGATCGCATTGCCTCCGATATCACCGGGTGGACTGAGAACTATCACCGCAACTTTAAAACGCTGTACTCTACCTTCAGCCATGGTACGCTTTCGATTTCGAACAATACGCCTTTCGGCGAGATGACAGGTGCTACCGCCAATGGGCGCAAAGCTTGGCTGCCGCTGTCCGACGGTATCAGCCCTACCCAGGGCCATGACAAGAAGGGGCCGACGGCTATCATCAAATCGGTGAGCAAGATAGATGTCGAGGCCATGAATATTGGTATGGTGCATAACTTCAAGCTTTTGCGCGGTTTGCTGGAAACACCTGAAGGAGAGAACGGACTGATTAACCTGCTTAGGACAGCCTCCATCCTCGGAAACGGCCAAATGCAGTTCAGTTATGTAGATAATGAAACGCTGATTAAAGCGCAGCAAAATCCTGATCAATACCGAGATTTGATCATTCGGGTCGCTGGCTATAGCGCATACTTTGTGGAATTGTGTAAAGAAGTGCAGGATGAGATTATCAGCAGAACGATGATTGAGCATTTCTAAAATAGCCCCGTGCCTCTTCTCCGGCGCTGTACGCCGGGGAAGAGACATTCTGGAATTTAGATATGCGGAAAGGGAGGAGCCACAGCTATGGATTCAGGTATGTCGGAAAGGCAGGCACGTATTTTCAACATTCAAAAATATTCCATATACGACGGCCCCGGTATCCGGACGCTTGTTTTCTTCAAGGGATGTCCCCTGCGCTGTCAGTGGTGTGCGAACCCAGAGGGTCTGCAAAAGAAATATCAGGTGATGTACCAACGGGATTTGTGCAACGATTGCGGCGCTTGTGTTGCGGCGTGTCCCCGGGGAATTCACCGTTTGGACACTTCCGGCTCGCAGGAGCCGTCCAAGCCGCAGCATGTGGTGGACCGGAAGATCGAGTGCACGGGCTGCCGGGAA
>NZ_JMDX01000358.1:0-4355 GCF_000935845.1 Paenibacillus sp. E194 | reverse complement strand
CTTCAATAAAAAATTGAACTTTTGCCTTAGGATCTATATGTTTGTTGATATACATAATTATTGATTTACTTACTTCATCCTGCCATTTAGCCACATAATAATTATCCACAAGCTGGTTGTCATAATCTGTACTTATTCTAATAGCAAGATCAGAATTTGTGATAACTGTCGCATAATACTTCATTTCTTTGAACGAGTACGAAACACTTTGATGTTTAATAGCAATCTCTGGATAAGTTGCTTTCATATATCTCTCGACACTTTGAGCAAACTCTCTATTTTTCCATGGGTTACCATTGAAGTAAACAAATATAGATAGGCACAAGACAATAAAAGTCGTTAATAAGCTCCAAATCAAAAATTTTCGTTTCCCCATATTATCGACCTTTCTATGAGTTATTCCTTAGCAAGATATTAATACGATAAATGTGAAAATTTGATTGGTGCAGTTTATCAAATTAGCAGTTGGGTTATTCCAATGTCTATGCAAAGGGGGCACTTTAGGTCACAGTTCAAGCATGTACGCTGTTTTTCTACTGTCCTTATATTTAACTGTTACACTCGCGTGTGGCAGGAGAAAAGTACATATTTGATCATCTGTAGTTAATGTTTAATTATTGAAGGAGATATTGAGAGCTGTGAAAATTACGACCACCCATGCAGATCTACGGTAATTGGTGACAATAATATTAGTTGATTAACTAATACATCTAAATCTTTTGACTCATTACCATAGTAGTTCAAATCCATTATTTTTCCTTTGTAATAGATGGACACATCCCACCCATCCGCAATTAATTTTTTCGTGATATTATCGCTCGTTTCTTCGATTCTGTTTGCTGCATCGAGTAGAACCTTTGATTCTTCAGCTGTCAGTTTCCTTTTTTTATATCTATTACTTTTCTTAAGTGAAAATCAAACGTTTGATGCTTCCGAACACCTTTTGATACCTCGAGCATTTTATCTGACCTTACTACAAACAAGTATGTTTCATCGAGTACTGCTGTAGGATATATTGAAATTTTCATTATTACATCATCGTCAACATCTTTCGAAGTATTCCTTAAAAAATATAATCCTATCAAAAGACATACGATAATCAAAACTAACCCAGAAAGCATATTCTTTTTCACTAGACTAATATGCTCCTTTCAAAGGTAATCCATGCTCTGCTCTTATATTGTTTTCAGTTATATCACCATTTCTAACATCTGATAAATATAAGCACCCATCGTTTTATATTCGTATTGCGCTCCACACATTGCTCTATCAGCATGAATCAATTCATGAACTAAACCAACATAAGAAGGTCGTTTTTGTCCACTAACATTTCCAGCTTTAGGGTCTGTAGTTTGTATAGTGGGATTAGATTTAGGATTAAAATAGACTGTTGCGTCACTTCCTACAGTTGTTACACTCGTATGTAGTTTAGCGCAAAGATAATCATCATTAACAAAAATCCTCTTCAATAGCATATCTTAATATAACTTTATTTCCTTATAAACACATAAACTCTTTTACATTTCGTACATCTCCATACATCATATTGGAGTGAACTACTTGGAAATATACCAGTTTAAAGCACCGAATACTGAACCAATGAAGCAGTGGCAATTCCCCACTATGATGCACCTTTTGATCCAGTTGATTTACTTCCTCCCTTTTTCACCAACATTCTAGATAAAAAACGCATACGTTTTGCTTCGCTACATTCCTATGAAAGGTGTTAGATCCACTGAATACTGCTTTAATACATTTTGTATAATAGCAAAAATAAACAACAAAACAAATGAAATCAAAATGTTTTTAAGCGTACGAAAAAAAGCTGCGAGCATAAACTGCTTCTCTTCCGCAATATAATATACGCCATTTCCTCCAACTAGCATCAAACAAACAGCAACTAATTTTATTGGAATTAAGTAACTCCAAGTTGGAATGCCCGTTCCAGCAATAGATATTAGATATCCTATTAAATATAATGGCAAGAAATATTTTAACCTTTTACTAATTGAAATCCCACCTTTAATTTAGTATGGAAGCATGCCTTTCGTAGTGAAATACATGTTAGTTATGGATTGAGAAATATCTGCTACCCCACTAGCTAACAATGCAGTATTAACTTGAACTGTTTTGTATACATGCCCATTACTAGTGTAGTAAGAAATGTTCATTTTACTGATATTTCCTTCCACTACAGTATATCCGACAACTCAGTGGACTTTTAATATCCCCTTCATACGTATCCTAGTTTATAAAACGGAACTTAGAATAAAGAAGGTGGCAACTGGCATCCTCAACCAATTACCACCAATTATATCATCCTACTTGCACTCTCGGAATCGTTGGCATCTCATAAGCTGATTTCTTCTTCATCATTGCGTAGATGATATTAATCAACTTCCTCATGATACATATAATGGCTTGCTGCTTTGTTTTCCCCTCGGATATCCGCTGTAAATAGTAAGCATGAAAATAGGGATTCCTCGGCACTCTTTTAGTGCGAGTAACGGCGATCTGACGGATAGCAAGGCTTTTGATGATGTCATGCAACTCTCGGTTTCCTTGCTTACTTTTGTGGTTGCGTGACTTATTTCCTGAACCAACCATTACTGGAGCAATACCAGCAAAACGAGCTAGCTTATCCGCTGTTGGAAAACGATGAATATCACCAATCTCTGCCACAAGTTCCGCTGCTGTCACAATATCTATTCCTGTCATGGATTCAAGTTGAAAGCCAAGCTGCCCCATCAACTGCTCGATTTCAACTTCAACCTTAGCAATCTCTTTCTTGAAAAAGCCAGCTGACCTCACCTGACTGACCACAACCGAATCGCGTGAATCTTGAAAGTCACGATACGTATCACCATCAACGGAAATAAGAGATAATATTTGACCAGCTTTCTTATGGGAAAGCCCATTATTGCTATGGCTTCGCAGAAACTCAGCTAATTTTTCCTCTGACAAGTCTTTCAATTTGTGCGGTGAAGGATATGCTTCCCAGAAGGCTAACGCCGTTTTACCATCAACTTCAGAGAAGAACTTCTTATAGCTTGGATATGGGTAACTAATCTGTTGATGTAGTTTCTTTACCGTTGCAGTTAGGCTTTTGGCAAACCATTTCCGCTGCGTGACAAGTTGACTAATCGCCCAGTACAAATCGATCGGCTTAGCATCAGGTAATCGCTCCAGTTCATCTCTCAATACCTTTGCAACACATTCAGCGTCCCAACTGTCAGACTTCTGAACCGTCACATGGCTCTGTCTTCTAGCATTTGCTAGTTTGGCATTGACCTCTTTCACCCAGCATTGATTTTCTTTAAGATAGACAGCCAACCCTCTGCCGTAACCTCCTACATCCTCAAGCCCATAGACAACCGACAATCCTTTTTTGGCATACTTCCTAACTTCCTTAACGAGCAAGGGAAATGCAGACGGCTTATTATCGAATTTAATTTCCCCTAACTTTTTGCTCCAACAGTCAATAATGACGGCTGTATGATGCTGTTTATGTAGGTCAACTCCTACATAAACAAGATTCTGCTGCTCAATCATTTTCCTCCGCTCCCTCTGTATTTGAATTGTTACTAATGAGTTTGATTCCAGTTCAATCAAGACTCGTTGCTACTCAGACACTTGCTCCGTATGTATCAGCCCATTAGTAACCACTCAAACGAGTGGCTAGAACAACATTGGTTAAATAAGTTTGCATCCTCAGTTCGAGCGGTCAATGCCGCAAAGACACGTTAGCAATATCTCATTTATCTTCAATGCGTTCCTTGACTAAATAATTGCTTGATGCACTCCATCTGCTTCGATCTGTCCGTAACGATACTTTCCCTGATAAAATGCTTTACGGTCTAGGATTCGCTTCACCTGTACCTTGGTGAACATCCTTCCTTGCTCCGTAGATAACCCTTCTTCATTCATTTTCTCAGCTAACGCCGATAATGACCATGTAGGATATTGCTCTTTAAGACAGAATAATCGTTGAACAATGGCTGCTTGCTTCTCATCAATAACGATCTTCTTTGAACCTCGTTTCCCCTTATAACCAAAAGGAATACCGCCACCTGCAAACTTGCCTTCGGATGCTTTCTTATTTCGCCCTCTACCTAATTTCATAGAGATTTCTAATCGCTGGTATGCATCCAACAACTCCATAAGACCGTTAATCAAAAAGTCTGATGGATCTTTCTTAAAGATGCTGTATGTTGGCTGCTCGATGCTTTGGATGTCAATGTTGTGCCTTTTCAATTCACGATGAACAAGCACTTTAACTAGATCACTTCGCCACAATCGGCTAGTGTTTAGAACAACCACGTAATCAACCTTATTGCTAGCTATGAACGACATCA
>NZ_JMDX01000357.1:0-4372 GCF_000935845.1 Paenibacillus sp. E194 | reverse complement strand
CTGAATCGTGACATCGAGCGCAGTGGTCGGCTCATCTGCAATAAGCAGCTCAGGCTGGCAGGAGAGCGCCATGGCGATCATAGCCCGCTGACGCATCCCACCGCTGAATTCATGCGGGTACTGATCAATACGCTGCTCGGGCGAAGGAATACCCACCTGGCGCAGCAGTTCAATTGCCCGTTTCCGCGCTTCCGTCTTCGACAGCTTCTGATGACGCTGCAGTACCTCTACGATCTGTGCGCCTACCTTAACTACCGGATTTAGCGACGTCATCGGATCTTGGAAGATCATTGCAATCCGATTGCCTCGAATGCGCCGCAGTTCCTTTTCTGACATATCTAATAGGTTATCTCCGTGGAACAGCACTTGACCGCTCTTAATCTGTCCCGGATGTTGTATTAATCCAATGAGAGACTTCGCTGTCACGCTCTTGCCGCTGCCCGATTCACCGACGATGCCGATGACTTCGCCTTCATGAACATCGAAGCTGATGCCCCGGACAGACTGCACTTCTCCGTCGCGTGTGTGGAACGAAGTTCTCAGTTGTTGAACGGATAGCAGTTCATTCATAAGTCTCACTCCGTTGTATAGAATCGTTAGTCCTGCATTTGCATCGTTGGACGATCCAACTATCTGATCTCCCCAGTGCACACACTGCATCTTAGAACCTAACCCGGCTTCTGATGACTAACGTTGATTCGCTTTTGGTTCAAAGGCAACACGCAGCACATCGCCTAGGAAGTTGAACGACAGCACCGTAACCAAGATAAGCAATCCAGGGAACAAGGCCATATAAGGCGCCTCCCCGATATATCCCTGCGCGCTGTTCAACATACTTCCCCATGACGCATTCGGCGGCTGTACCCCGAGACCGAGGAAGCTTAGTGACGACTCCATCATAATTGCCCCTGCAATATTGATCGTCGCCGTAACAATAATCGTAGGCATAATATTCGGAATGATATGCTTCCAAATGATGCCGAACGTGCTCTGGCCTGATACTCGCGCATACAGGACATATTCCCGCTCCTTGACGGACAATGTCTCCGCACGTACGATTCGGGATATGTTCATCCAGCTAAGCAGGCCGATGATCAGCACGATCGTTGTAATCCCTGGCTTCAAGTAAGCATTAAGAATAAGCATTAAGAAAAAGGACGGTATCGACATTAAAATATCAACGATACGCATCAACGTATTATCAATCCAGCCGCCAAAATAACCGCTGATGGTTCCTACAGCTGTACCTACCAGCACCGCAATAAACATCGATAAAAATCCGACACTAAGTGAAATGCGTCCGCCATACAATGCCCGTGCGAACACATCGCGCCCTTGATCATCTGTTCCGAACCAATGAGATGCGCTTGGAGACTGAAGTGTCTCCGTCACGACCATCTTGTCGGGATCATGCGGGCTCAAAAATGCCAAGGTGGAAGCAATAATGAGAACCGCGAGTAGAATCAATGCTACCAGAGCCAGCTTCTGTTCTTTCAATTGTGTAGCGATATTTCGCCATATCATTCGGTTCATCTGACTCACCCCGTTGTCTTAATTCGTGGATCTACTACGCCGTACAGCAGGTCAGCAACCAAGTTCCCGACAACCAGCATAACGGAAGAGATCATCGTAATGCCCATGATGACAGGGTAATCCAGCTGAAATACCGAAGTAATCCCGAGTGCCCCCATCCCTGGCCATGAGAATACCGATTCCGTAATGAATGCTCCGGCAATCAGTTCAGGGAAGGACATACCGAGGATTGTAATGACAGGCAGCAGAACATTTTTCAGCACATGACGGCGCAATACCGTGCCGCGAGTAGCTCCATAAGCGTACTGAATTTGAACGTAGTCCTCTTCCAGCTGACTTATCGTATGCGAACGAATGTAACGCATATAGACCGATACATTCATGAAAGTCAGTACCGTACAAGGCAGAATTCCGTGCTTCAAAATATCAAGTGTGGAATCTACCCCGATTGTTCGCATCCCCATACTTGGGAGCAAGTTTAATTTCAACGCAAAAATATAAATCAGCATAATGCCAAACCAGAAGCTCGGGATCGAGATTCCGATATAAGACAGCAGGCTAAGGCCGCGGTCACTAAGACGATTTTTCCGTGACGCAGCGTACATGCTAAGTGGTACCGAAATGAGAAGTGAGATCAACATAGCGGATCCCATAAGGCCAATCGTCGCTGGCAGCCGTTCTAAAATGAGCTCCGTCACCGGGCGATGGCTCATCAGTGAATAACCTAAATCTCCTGAAAATACATTTTTAAGCCAGTTCCCATACTGCACAATAATCGGTTCCGTCAATCCAAGGTCATGACGGATTCGCTCTACATCCTCCGCGTTCATGTTCGGTGTGACGAACGAAAGCACCGGGTCTCCCGGTGCTAGTTTAATGAGCGCGAATGATACGATTGAAATAAACCAGAGCAGTGGAATGGCTTGCAGAACGCGTCGCAAGATGTATTTCTGCAATTCAATTCCCTCCGTGCAGACGCCAGCCCTTGCTGGCGCCTGTATTCTGGATGTTTATGTTCGATATCAAATTATCGTGCTTAGTTCAGATAAAGTTTGGACAAATCTTCGAACATGAAGACCGGCTTCGCAACCGCTTCATCAAGACCACCATAACGTTTGTCTACCGCGATGATCGCTTTGTCGTTTGCAATCGGATATACAACCGCCTCGCTGGCAATCGTTTGTTGAATTTGCTTGTACAGCTCGCCACGCTTCGTGCTGTCCATCTCTACTGCAGCTTGTTCCCACAGTTTATCGAGTTCTGGGTTGTTGTAATGGCCGTAGTTGTACAGTTGATTGCTCAAGTAGAGCGATTTGTATGAATCCGGTTCAGTTCCCATTACATAGCCATTGAAGGACAAATCGAATTTCGTATTGTTCGGATCAAGCGACATATTGGAGAACGTGCCGGATTCAAGCGGCAGCAATTCCACTTCAATGCCTACTTCTTTCAGCTTTTGTTGAATGTAGAGTGCTTGGCTTGTTTGAATCTTGCTTGCATTCGAGTATGCAAGCTTCAGGTTCAAGTTGCTTACGCCAGCTTGCTTAAGCAATTCTTTGGCTTTCTCAGCATTGTAGTCATACTTCTCAACATCTGCTGTGTAATACGTTGTATCCGGTGTAAAGATGGACGCCGCTGGGTCTGCAAACTCTGCAGAGCCATAAGCTAGCGGAATCAGTTCTTGCTTGTTAATTGCATAGGAAATCGCTTGGCGAACTTCCTTCTTCTTCATCGCATCGATGTTCATATTGAACACCAGATAGTTCAAGCGGCCTTCAGGGTATACAACCATGTTCAGCTTGCCGCTTGTATTCAACTTATTGTAATCCGCTGGTTCAACCTTGCGCATATTCAATTCACCGTTCTGCAATGCCAAGTTCGCTGCATTCGGATCTTTCGCAATGCGGTAGATGACTTGATCCAGATGACCCTTGCCTGCGAAATAATTATCGAAGCGCTCCAATGTTACATATTCGCCTGGGCGATATTCTTTGAACTTATAAGCGCCAGAACCAATTGGAGCTGCATTTTTCGTGCTCTTCTCAATATCAGCTTCGCCTTCGAAGATATGCTTCGGAATCGGCTTGAACGAAGCAAAGATTCCTTCAAAGGAAGCAGATGGCTGTGGAAGAACCAAATCGACAGTTACGTCATCCACTTTCTTCGCCTGCAATGGCTTGCCGTTGAAAATGTAGGATTCACGATCCGTGCTGTGCTGCTTTTCATCCAAGATGCTGTTGATTGTGAAGACAACATCATCTGCTGTAAGCGGCTTGCCGTCATGCCATGTCAATCCTTTGCGAAGCTTCAGCGTGTAAGTCAAGAAATCCTTCGATGGAGTAATGCTCTCCGCGAGTACGAATTTCTTCTTGCCTCCGTCTTCCACCGTATACAACGGTGCGTACAAGGTTTGATTTATCGTCAACGTAACACGGTCATTCGAATACAATGGGTTCAATACACGAGGATCCTCTTGTACTGCAATAATAATATTGCCTCCATCCTTCGGTTGGCCTGTCCCTTCCGCCGTAGAAGACGTTGAATCCTTCGCAGGAGTAGAATTGTTACCGCACGCACTCACCACAAGGACGATAAGTGTGAGCAGCCCGATAATCCATAATTTGTTGCGTTTCATGTTGATTCCTCCCGATAGATGGTTAACAAGACTATGGAATCTAGTATAACTATATTTTTTTCAGAAGACAATAGTTTTTCCGAGCTTTTTGATAGGGATTAAAATCATCCTATATTCACAGTCACGAGATCGACACATGAAAGGGCGAAGCAGCCATTCGCTAGAACGCTGCCTTCAACAAAAAAAGCTGTGCCCCTGTAGAGG
>NZ_JMDX01000356.1:0-4386 GCF_000935845.1 Paenibacillus sp. E194 | reverse complement strand
CTTCACTATTTCATTGACCACCCAATCCCTTGCTACGCCAAACATTTCCGTAATCGAGGTGATGGTGATTAGCTCTTCTGAGTCCGATAAGGTTTCATTTGCACCATATACACTAGAGGTGACGGTCATATTGGATAATCGGTTCGCAGATTTAGGAGAGTCTTGTGCTGATGTTGTAGGTATGCTTGTGAACAATAGCGCACACGCAAGAATCATTGATAAATATCTCTTCAAGGAAATTTCCTCCTACTTCATTTTTTTGTTTGGATCTACATTCTTTTTAATTTCGGATTTGCAATATATACCTTACCTTTTCCATTCGTTCCTGTTTCACTTAGATGAAAATGTACCCGAACAAGTGTCGCATTAGGAGGAGGAATAAATTGTCCCTGCAATCTTGTCCAGTCCATAGATGTATTCACATGGACAGGGGTATCCGCTCCAACCAATCTATAATTTTGATCAAAATAATGAATGGCCACATAAAAGTCTGCGTTTCTCATTCGCCCGATTAACTCTACCGCTCACACTATATTTTTGGTTTGGATAGTGAGAATATGATTCTACTCTTCATCCATTCACCCCCCTATCTCATAGAGTTAATACACGTAGACTAAATTTGAGTTGATGGTTAGCGTTTTGTGCATTTCGCTTTCGATCTCAATAGGCTGTAATGCCCGATTCCAGACTTTCAACTCTGCTATATTTCCGTGAAATTGATAGTGGGTATCATTATTCCATCCAGAGAAGTAAGCACTGTCTGCAACATTTACAGTAGATTTTCGAATCAAATTGCCATTTGCGTCATATTCATAATTGATATTGTTCCCCGCAAAGCTCGTACCCGCTGACAACATTGTTACAAGAAGTATAAGTATTGATGATAGTACCTTTTTCATATGACTTCTTTCTCCTCGTAAGTTCATTGTTTTATGCTACTACTACATTTTTCAATCAATTACCTGAACATGCACCCATGCTACGGCCATCATATTCCCGTACTGATCAACCGTATAAACATGCGTAATGTAAGTACCTGATTCATTATTATGTTTATTGAAAGGAATTCGGATTTTCCATACACCCGGCTTTACTTTTTCTCCTTTAATCCATGGACTTTCAAGATCATCTTGTCCATTGTGATCCGTCCATGTTGGGAATCTTACGTCATTAATACTATTAGAGATTCCTTCTACAAAAATCTCATACGCACCGTCGCTTTTCTTCACTTCTTGAGGTGCCTTAACTTGGACGTTAATACCGCGAACCGTCACGATAACAGCATCTACAAATTTCCCATCCGCATAGATATGTGTAATATAGCTGCCAGCCTCCCAATTATGCTCACTATAAAGTACTGTTGCCTTCCAAACTCCATTCTCTACTTTACTTCCTTCAATCCACTTCAAGTCGTCTTGATCATTATGCGCTGTCCATGTCGGGAACTGAACCTTCTGAGTATTATGATCCAAGCCGTAAATAGTAATATCGTAGGACACACTTGATAGATCCGTCTCGATTGGATACTGAGTTCCACCCGTCACATTTACCTCTGCTGCGCCAAGCATCATGTTGCTTCCGTATTTGTCAAAGCTATAAATATGTGTGATATACTTTCCTGTCTCATAGTTATGCTTTTTAAATGGAATCGTTATTTTCCATGTGCCGTTCCCTTGATTGACTCCTCTAATCCAAGGTTGCTCCAGATCGTCTTGACCGTTTGCCTCTGTCCAAGTTGGAAACCTAACCTCATTCACATTGGCGCCTATGCCATCAATGTAAATATCGTATGACTCATCCTTCAATGACGCTTTTTCTGGACTGCGCACTTTCACGTTAAGGCCCACATTAACAATTGTCGATGCGACCATACGATCTCCATCATAAATATGAGTAATATAAGAGCCGATTTCCATACCGTGATTTTTGAAAAATACAGTCGCCTTCCACACTCCCTCTGACACTTTCGTTCCTTTGATCCATTCAATATCATCCTGGCCATTATGCTCTGTCCAAGTAGGGAAATAGATCTGTTCCGCATTACTACGTATCCCTCTTATGTATATCTCATAGGAGTGAGCTGACAAATTGACTGTCGGTTGTATCGACTGGTTCACTTTTTTCTTGTTCGTTTGGTTTCCGTTAGAATCATAGATGTAAGACATATAAGTTCCGTCGGAAAGAAAAGCAGCGATTAATTTTCCGTCAGTATCATATATGTAATCGTTTTTCTTCGCATCTGTTGGCAAGTTAATAAACACTTGCTGCGATTCCTTTTTCCCTTCTTGAGCACATGCTTTGTCCCCACTACTAAAGGTTGTCCCAATCATAAGAACAAACATTATAGTCATGCATATGAACAGCTTCTTTACACCCTTCACCATTACCATGTACTCCTGCCTTATATATGTTTAATATTTTCTATATTTACTATATCTGCTGACCCACACAACATTACAGACATTAATTTACATATATAAGGACAAATGGGTATTTATTTCGGAGTGTTTTGTAACATCGTTATTCTTTTTAATCACCTTATTGAAATGCCTCCGTGTATACTATGTTCATATCCTCATAAACGGAGGTACAAAACGAATGAAAAACTAATCTGCCTATTTCTTTTGCTGTTTGGATTGGCCCCTGCGATAAATACGTCCGCTTTTTCTGCAGTGATAACAGAATATGAATATAACGCGAATAACAACTTAGTAAAAACGACTTTTAACGATACACAAACGAAGTATGAATACGATAAGAATGGAAATATGATTGGCAGGAAAGTAATAAAAAATGCAGTTACAATTCCCAAAAATTTAGTTCGAAACCCCACATTTAATGAAACTATGGAGTCTGGAGATGCAAAGGATTGGAAAAAAGAAAGCTGGGGAGCAGCCAACAGCAGCTTTTCCATTCAAAAATTTGAGGGCATAAATCTGCAAAGAATAATCGGCGAGGGCATTGTAGAAAACGGTATGGTCGGCGTTAGTCAAATCATTGACGTCGCTGCAGACAGAGAATTCGTCACGAACGCTACATTAACAGTAGAGCAGTTGAATCATGCGAAAGTCCAATTGTACATAGACTTCATCGGTGCTGATGGGAGCTATGTTGGAGCCAACGTCACAGAGTGGGATCAACCTACAAATGGTGGATTCATCACTCTAACAAATCATGGCCGAGTTCCTGCTTCAGCAAAAATAGCAGTTGTATACGCCATTCTTCGTGCAACCAATGACCAAGGTTCAGGAATCTTCAATATAGATTCCATCCGATTTGCATACAGCTCTGATAACAATCTAGTATCTAATCCATCATTCCAATCTGAGCTTGGTTCAGAATTAGCAGATGATTGGAGAAAGACTGTATGGAGTACAGGTAAATCTCACTTCGAAACCGCTCGGTTCGAGAATAACCATGTCCAGAAGATTTCTGCATCTGAAATGGGGGCCAATGACCTGGTTGCCGTTACCCAAATGATAAAAGTGGAGAAAAATCGAGATTTTAAGATTAGCGGATTATTCCAAGTTGAGCAATTGAAAGGTAGTAAAGTTCAATTATATTTGGACTTTATGGATGCTAAAGGCCAATATATAGGCGCCAATATCACAGAGTATGAATATCCAACACATGGACAATTTATCGTTCTTGCGAATTCAGGTACTACCCCTGCAAATGCAGAGAAGGTGGTCGTTCATGCAATCATTCGAAGTTTGACAAATCAGTCATCCGGCAGCATGTATGTAGATTCCATTCACTTACAATATTCAAATGAACGAAATCTATTATCGAATTCTGAATTTAAGATTTATCCCGACCAAGATGAAATCGGAAACGCTTGGAATACGTGGACTTGGTTAGTGGAAAATAGCAATTATCAATTAAAAAAAGCCAACCAACAACATGTTCAAAGTATTGCGGGTTCCGGGATTCAAACAAACGGTGTACAAAGTATTTTTCAAAATGTAAAGGTTGATCCATTGAAAAATTTTGAAATTAGTGGGACGATTCATGTAAAGCACCTGGAGCGTGCAAAAGTGCAATTGTATATCGATTTTATGGATGCTAATAACCAATTTATCGGTGCAAACATTACAGAACAGTCTCAACCAACTACAGATTTTGTAACGTTGCGAAATAACGGGCAAACCCCTCAAGGGTCTGTTCGCGCTCTTGTATACGTAATTATAAGGGGAAACGATAATCAAGCTTCAGGCAATATAGATATAAAAAAACTAGTATTCAATTATAAATAGGCGTTAGTCCTTACAAAAATAAAAGAGAAGTCCAGTCTAAGTTGCTGGACTTCTCTCTCTTTACTCCATCCACTTCCTAATTAGATTTCCATTATTATCATATAGAAAATGAAATTGCTTGCCATCAGCC
>NZ_JMDX01000355.1:0-4482 GCF_000935845.1 Paenibacillus sp. E194 | reverse complement strand
TTTCACATGCAGAGTTATTAGCGCTTCCATCTTTCGTGCAAGTCATGGTCTTATACGCCTTTAGAATTTTTGAATAAGTACTCGAGCCAGATGTGCAAGCTCCACTGACACAAGCTGTGGATAAATCAGCCAGGGACCTAGTATATCCAGATGGACATGTACATGTTGTCGCCATATTTAATCACCTCCTTTCAAGCAAAATTAGTTAGTTCCTAAGAAGCTTACCAGCGAATTGTAGAAAATCAGTTTTGTTATCTACTACGCCTGCAAGTTTGATTACTCCATCTTCTAGCATTAGCATATGAGGCAGCATTGAAATATTAAAAAGACGTTCAATATCATCCTGGTCAAGATGTACGATAGGTAATTCCCATTTAAAATAATCTGCCATTTCTTGATGATCTTCTGCATCTCCGGTAGAAAAGAGTATAAAGTTTACTTCTTGAAACTCTTGTTCAATTGAAGAGATATCCGGTAAAAAATCAATACAATGTAAACAATGTAGTGATATGAAAAATAAAATTTGTTTTCCCTTCGTGTGTATCTTGACCTCTCGCTTATCCCAACTTATGAATGAATAATCCTTTAGAGCACTGGTGTCAACTAATTGACTTACATTGATAGTTTTCGCCATTATAGCCACCCTCGCATTTTACTAGAATTGCCAATTCACTTCTTTGTATGAAACTCTTCTTGATACAAAATTTCAGTCTGTTCTTCGATCTCTTTGAAACATTCAGCGGAAGTTATATTCTGATTCTGAATAGCCTTGGTCAAGACCGCATCAACGATTTCATCGAATTGATCAATAAAGCTGCGAGATAGTTCACTGCTTAAATAAGGATTTTTGTTTATTTTTTGCATCCAAATTGCCGATAAATCGATGTTACCGTACTGAGAATTCATATATTTACTCAGGGTGGATACAGAACCTGGAATACTGTTATTCTGCAAATAAGTAATGGATTCTTCACTAAGTAAAGCTTGAATCACTTCCCAAGCGGCCTCCTTCTGGGAAGCCTCTTTTGATATGCAAAATATATCATAAAAATTAATATCTGAACTTATATCTCTATTTAGTGAATCTACTGGAGTAGTAACTACTTCCCAGGCAAATGAGTTCTTTTCCATTAGCTTTGGTACCATATCTAACGTTCCATAATACATCGCCGCTTTTCCTTGGATGAACAACTCACCTGTATCATTTATAAGATTACCAACCTTCGATGAATCAAGAATGTTCTGAATGGAACTTGTCCATTCTTGAGAATTAAAAGACAAATCTTTACTCTGAGTGTCAACAATTTTCCATCCCTTTGATTTCGCAATAGCCGATAACACACCTACCGGACTTTTCCCAGTCAATCCCGTTGTCCCAGATCCTATAAATCGTTGGGTTAATGAAAGCATTTCATCCCAAGACATTTGGTTGGTCGGGTAATCAATTTTGTTTGTATCGAACAAGTTTTTGTTGTAGAAAACTACAGAAGGATTAACAGTGGGAGATAGCCCATTTAACTGCCCCGTATCATTTTGAAGAGTGCTAATCATTTCAGGGTAGTAATCCTCAAGATTAATGTCACTAGACTGGGCTAGCGTGTTTAAGTCTGTAAGCATATTCTGCTTCTGAAGTTCACGAAAATTATCTTTCCACGTAATGATCAAATCGGGTTTGCTTTGTTGAATTTCTTTAGTCATCTCTTCAGCATTCATACTAATTGATTGGATTAGCCTAAATTTAATGTTTGGATATTTCTGTATAAGATAATTGCCATAATATTTATAAAAAAACTGTTCTTGAAAAGAAGAATAAATGGTTAACTCGGTCTCCAGATTATTTTTCTTATTATTATTTGAAGATGGAGAAAAAAAACCACAACCTGTTACTAATAAAAACATGGACATCATGACAAGAATAAGTACGCCTCTACAGATTAAAGCGTTATCATTTATTCGATTGAATTGCATTTATGACATCCTCCTGTAGCTTTATGATTGTTTGATCAATTGTCAGTTGTTCCTCTATCGCTTGACGTAATATACTATTTATTTCGAGACGAGCTGCCTTTTCTGCTGCACGGGGTAAATTGGTATCTCCAAGAGTAATCTGGGGTTTCAATTTATAATAGGCAGCTAGGTTGCGATTATCGTTATCAACTATTAAAGAATCTCGTACAGGAATAGTAAATAAAGATAAACTTAAGTTTTTTTCAATCTGGCTGCTTCCTCGCTGTTAATATATTTCCAAACTTCCAGACTTTCTTTGAAATTTCTTGTCCCTGCACAAATTCCATTTAAATATTGGAAGTTCATTGTCTTACTAATATTAGGCTCGTTTGGATTAACCGGTTCGGTTACAACACCCCAATTTATTTTCTTTTCTCGGTTGTTATTTATCTTCATAGCAAATTGGTAGGTATTTAATGTCATTGCTAACTTACCATCTAAAAATAAATCAGCGGGATCTTCTTGAGAGGTAAAAGATGTCTTTTCTTGATAGAATGCGACTAAATCTTCAAGTGTTTTTTTCCAGGCGGGGTTGTTAAATAATGTCCTTTGATTCAAAGAATCATACCACTTTAAGCCATTTGTCATCCCCATTTTAATTAATAATCCTGTTTCGTCGTAATTGAGTAGATATAGGCCGTTCAATTTATCTTGTGACGAAAATTGTTTGGCTAAATTAAGTACTTGATCCCAAGACATTTGATCAGTTGGCTCTGGTATCATAAACTGCTTAAATAAATCTTTATTATAAAATAGCACTTGCGAACTAATAGAATCAGACAAGGCGTAAAGTCTTCCATCTCCTATTTCATTAAGAGCTTCAATAATATTTGCGTTAATCCCTTTGAAACCATCTTCACTTGCATATGTAGACAAATCGGATAACATACCTTCATTAAGTAAGTCTGCGTATGTAGATTGCGGAAAAAATAGAATATCTGGTTTTTGTTCCTCAACTATATTTATATAACGCTTACTATCCCAACCTGCACTTTCAGTTGAAATATATCTCATCTCGTTCCACAGTCCAGTCCCAAGTTGGGGAGAGAACTCTATGATTTTTATATTCAAATCTTTAAATTTATCTTTAACAAATCCAAAATCCCTTTGAAAGTCAGATATAGAGCTATAAAGAATACTAATTTCCTTCCGTTCTTTATTCTGTTCACTCATCTGACAACCGTTAAGGAACAGAGAAAAAATTAATATGAAAATCAACTTTTGTAGTTTCATCTTTTCACCTCAAAATTAAAAAGAAGAATGGTAAATCCACCTGAAGCAAGTAATACTATATTGTTATATATTAACAATATAAATCCCAGCTTGTGGAATTGTCAACTGTTATTATAATATTATCCTTCAAGGAAGAGTTGATTTAAGAATAACTATTGGAGGTTTGATACTATAATCAGAATGCTATGGGGTAGAATCACCAGGAATCTGAAGCCAGTTGATCAAAGCATGCGAACTAGACATTTCGGAAAGTTATATTTCGCCAATTAGCATCTGAACAAGAGTAAGGGAAATTGTACCGAACTGGAAAAAGAATATGAAATCGACCGCTAACGACAGTTTGTAAGAAACAGGATCAGGATTATCCATTACAAATAACACTGATCCATTACTATTATTTAGATGTTTAGTCGCAAGAGGCATCTTCGGCCATGCAATATCAACAATCAGGATCTATCTTAGCGAAAGACAATCGCTCAGCTGAAGAGAATAAACTTATGCATTACGTAATGAAAATGAACGCCTTATAATGGAGGTAGACATATCTTAATGCAAGCAGTGCTGATCATGGGACGAAAGTAAATGTCATCAAACGAATCTTTGACAAATCGTATCAGCAATGTATGACGTCCTGCAAATCGCTAGTAGCACCTTCTATTAAGTAAAAACAAAGTAGCAGGAAGCCAACATTACAGAGCCCATCATTGATATCTTCGAGAAAATCGGAAATCATATGGCACAAGAAAACGTAAAGCTAAGTTCATGAACGTGTATTTATTATATCTAGGAAACGAATTGGCCGTATCATTGAGGAACAAGGCCTGCTATCCTCCTACACAGTTGGCCAGTATAAATCTCACAAGAATTTATGTTATGATTCCCTGCAACAAATGAACTGAATCATCAATTCGAGCAATATAAGCTAAACTTGTTGTAGTCAGCGACCTAACCTATGTCAGAGTCAATACAGATGGCAATGCATCTGTATGTTTATCGATCTCTTTAATCGAGAAATTATTGGTTTCAGTGCGGGGGCGAACAAAGATGCTGAACTTGTAGTACGGGCATTTGCTTCTGTACAAGGTGATATACGTCAGATTCAATTATTTCATACCGATCTTGGTAGTGAGTTTAAGAACAAGTTGATCAATGAAACTTTGACTGCGTTCAAAATCGGTCGTTTTTTATGCATGAAAGGTTGTCCTTACGACAACGCCGTTGCTGAAGCCACATTTAATATCA
>NZ_JMDX01000354.1:0-4558 GCF_000935845.1 Paenibacillus sp. E194 | reverse complement strand
GCAAATGGTTAACGGAAGAAGAATTGGATAAGCAACTGCACTATTGGCTGGACACCCTGCATCATGCTCCTTCGGCATTAGAGCTGCCCACGGATCGTCCCCGATCCGCTACACAAACTTTCCGGGGCGATGCCGCTCAATTGTGCATACCGGAAGCCGTAGTGCAACCGCTCCTGCAATTGAGCCGTCGAGAGGGCTCTACATTGTTTATGACCTTGTTGGCAGCTTTTCAAGCTTTGCTTTATCGCTATTCGGGACAGCATGACTTTTGCATTGGCACTCCGATGGCCAATCGCGGAATGTCGGAAATAGAAGGATTGATCGGCTTTTTTGTAAATACGCTCGTGATCAGAAGCGATCTGTCCACTAACCCGACGTTCCGCGAGCTGATGCAGCAAACCAAGAAACAGGTTTTGGGAGCATATGAGCATCAGGATCTTCCGTTCGATCAACTGGTGCAGGCACTGCAACCTGATCGCGTAACGAGCCATAGTCCGTTATTTCAAGTCACGTTCGCAATGAATGACGATTCGTTTCAGTATATGGTGCAATCGGACGGTCTGCAGGTAAAGCTATTACCGATTGTCAACAAGACGTCAAAATATGACCTGTCCCTGGTGATGAGCCATGTCAGGGATCACGGAATCATTGCCGAGCTGGAGTACAACACGGATCTTTTCGATTCACAGACCGTGGAGAGGATGCTGGAGCATCTCCAGCATCTATTGGAAAGCATCGTGCTCAATCCCAACTTGTCCTTGAGCAGTCTGGAGATAATGGGCGAATGCGAGCGGCAGCTTCTGCTATCGGCATGGAATCGGACTGAAGCCGCAGATTTGGGCAATATGTGCATCCATGAAATTGTAGAGAAACAAGCTTCCTTATTCCCAGATGCAATTGCGGTGACAAGCGGCATCGAGCAGTTAACATATCAGGAACTCAACATTCGCGCGAATCGGATGGCCCGCCAGCTGCAGCAACTTAGCATTGGTCCGGAAGTACTGGTCGGATTGCTAGCTGACCGTTCACCCGAGCAAATTATCGGATTGCTAGCAATATTGAAATCCGGCGGGGCTTATGTACCGATTGATCCAGCGTACCCTGACGAACGGATCGCATATATGATCGAAGATGCCCAAATTCATGTACTGTTTACGCAAAATCGGCATGCAGAGCGGGTTCAGCACATGAATTTGACCGTTCTTCCGTTGGACGGAATCGGCTCCACTCCGCAAGATGGCGATGAATCGGCTCCCGACAGCGGCGCTGCGCCCGGCAATTTAGCCTATGTCGTCTACACTTCCGGTTCGACGGGCCGCCCTAAGGGAGTCGAAATCGAACACCGCAGCTTGCTCAATTTAGTGTCCTGGCATCAGAATGCGTATCGCATATCCAGCAGCGATCGGGCGACATGGCTGGCAGGCCCCGCTTTTGACGCTTCCGTCTGGGAGCTGTGGCCTTATTTGGCAAGCGGCGCCTCAATTCATATTCCAGACGAGGACACCCGCTTGGATCCGGTTCGCCTGCGCGATTGGCTCGTGAATGAGCGCATTACCGTCAGCTTTTTGCCCACGCCGCTGGCTGAGGCGGTTCTCTCCCTGAACTGGCCTGACGAGTGCCCGCTGAGATGCATGCTTACCGGGGGTGACAGACTGCGTTATTTCCCGCCGGAGACGTTGCCATTTGCCCTGTTCAATCATTACGGGCCGAGCGAAGGAACAGTAGTCTCCACGGCATGCCGCGTGCCTGCGAAATCACGCTCTTCCGCGGAGTTTACAGCACCGACGATTGGACGACCGATCGCCAATATGAGAATTTATTTGCTAGATCGGAATCGCAATCCCGTTCCTGTCGGCGTTGTTGGCGAATTATACATTGCAGGCCACGGCCTGGCCCGCGGTTATCTGAGAAGGCCCGAGCTTACAGCTGAGCGGTTCGGGTACGTTCCTTCCCTTCCAGGGGAACGATTGTATCGAACTGGCGATCTTGCCCGTTATTTACCGGACGGATCCATTGAATTTATGGGGCGTGCCGACGATCAGATAAAAATAAGGGGATATCGCATTGAACCCGGTGAAATAGAGGCGGTGCTTACGCTACATCCGGCTGTTGAGCAGGCGATCGTTTCCGTAAAGGAGCCTGGGCCGGAAGACAAGCGGCTGGTTGCATACGTGATCCCGTCAGCCGATATCACTCACGGATTGGATATAAGCGAGCTTCGGCTGCATGTGCAGGCCCGGCTTCCAAATTATATGGTTCCTGCCGCCTTAGTCGTTATGGAGGCTCTCCCATTGACGCCTAATGGTAAAGTGGATCGCAATGCGTTGCCGTCACCGAATTTTACGGACAAGGAGGAAGAATATGTGCCTCCACGAACGCCGACCGAAAAAAAGTTGGCTGACATTTGGTCGCAGGTGCTCGGCATTGAACTCGTTAGCATCCATGATAATTATTTCAGCTTAGGCGGCGACTCCATTTTAAGCACTCAAATTACAAGCAAAGTACGTCAATTGGGTCTGGAAATGAAGCCGAAATATCTGTTTCAATATCAATCGATAGCGGAGCTGGCTCCCATGTTAGAAGCTCTGAAGCCGCTCGAGCCAAATGAAATCGGGCAGCAAGAAGTGACGGGCTCGCTGCCGCTTACACCGATTCAGCGCTGGTTATTCGAGGAGATGTCCGTTCCCGAGCATTTCAATCAGTCCATGATTTTGTCCGTGAATTCCCAAATAAGCTATGAAGTCCTGCAGACAGCGATCGCCCATCTAGTGGCACATCATGATGCGCTGCGCCTCCGATTTACGATGGGTCTATCCGGTTGGGGACAGGCATATGCCGCTTATACGGACGAATCGCCTCTGAAGCGCATTGATCTTCGCGATCAGCCTGCAAACCTACAGGCAGATGTCTTTGCGGCCGCGATCACAGAAGCTCAAACAGGCTTCGACTTAAGCGGAGGCATCCTACTGCGCGCCATCTATTTTGACTATGGCACTGGACAGGCAGGAAAGCTGGCATTGGTTATCCATCATTTGGTCATAGATGGTGTTTCATGGCGCATTTTGCTGGATGATCTAAGCACGGTTTGTCGGCAATTAGTAGCCCGAGAAGCCATATACTTGCCGTCGAAAACTGCTTCATATCGCGATTGGGCGCACAGCCTTGTTGCCTACTCCGCCACGGATCAACTACGGGCAGAGCTGGAATACTGGTTACATCAAGTCAGTCCTCCCCCTCCCCTAATTCCGCTCGACTTCCCAGACGGTGCCAATACGACGGCTTCTTTGGCGGTTGCGGAGTCGAATTTGTCTTCTGAAGAAACGCGGATTCTGCTGCAGGAGGCTCCATCGGCATTCGGCGCGCAAATTGACGCTATTCTGTTGGCCGCACTCGGCCGCGCTGTCTTCGGATGGTCGGGAGAAAGAAAAATGCATGTCCATATGGAGGGGCACGGCAGAGAAGAATTATTCACAGACCTTGATATCTCGCGTACAGTAGGTTGGTTTACGAACATGTATCCAGTCATGCTCGAAGTGAAAGATAGCGCGGATATATACGCGGACATCCAAGGGGTAAAAGAGCGACTGAACCGTATTCCAAATCGCGGAATCGGTTATGGCTTACTGCGCTATATGACCGAAGATGACGGTATTGCGAGACAGCTTCGCAAGCTTCCACGTCCAATGATGAGCTTTAATTACTTAGGGCAATTCAATGCTGAATGGAGTAAGGAAAAGGAAGCGCTATTCACGCTGGTTGCGGATACAGCAGGACAGGATCTTGCGCCTGATTCCGAACGGGCCCATTATGTCGACGTGGCGGCAATGGTGACTTCAGGCCGCCTGCACATAAGTTTGTCATACAGCGAAAATGTGCATCGTAAACAAACGATCGAAAATCTGGCTCAAAGGTTTGAGGAAGAGCTTCGAATCATGATCGGATTATGCCAGCAATCAAAATCCCATTCATCTGTAAACGAGCGGAAGAAGAACGATGTTAGCGGTCTTGATACAAGCAGCAAATGGTTCGTTCGCTATAAGGTGAATCAGAAAGAGGCAATACGGCTGTTTTGTTTGCCTTATGCTGGAGGGAACGCATCTATTTTCCGCGCATGGCATGACTATTTGCCAGCGTTCGCGGAGGTTTGCGCAGTTCAATATCCAGGCAGAGGCGCGCGATTGCGCGAACCAGCCTACACAAGCATGTCACCGCTGCTGGAAGCAGTCGCACATGCGATGAGGCCCTTATTGGACAAACCGTATATTCTGTTTGGTTACAGTATGGGAGCCTTATTGGCCTATGAATTGTCGATCTTATTATCGAGGAGCTTGAATCGTCCTCCGTTAAAGCTTATTGTCGCGGGATTGAATGCCCCGTTTGTTCAGAGTCCGGTATCTCCCATTCATGGTTTGCCCGAGGAAGAATTCCGCAAGCGGCTTCGCCTGAACGGGGGAATTCCAGAAGAGCTAATTGATGATGAGGAATTGCTGGAACTCCTGTCCCCTTCTCTGAGAGCCGACTTTTCGGTCTGCGAGACGTATGAATATACACAAGGCAC
>NZ_JMDX01000353.1:0-4581 GCF_000935845.1 Paenibacillus sp. E194 | reverse complement strand
CTGCCCCATCTGTCCTTCGTCAATGTACTGTTTCAGAAATTGAGAACGCGAGCGGAAGCGATTATTCCGCATGACCATCAGCACTTTGCCCGATTTCTCGGCAGCCTGCTGCATACGTACCGCATCTTCTGGGTTCGTCGCATCAGGCTTTTCGCAGAATACGTGCAACCCTTTCTCTAAGGCAGCAATCGCAACTGGAGCGTGCAGATAGTTCGGGGAGCAAATATCTACAATATCCAACTCCTCGTGTTCAAGCATCTCCTGCCAGTCTTCATAAACCCGAACCTGGCCAATTTGATCCGCAACTTCGCAAGCAGATGGCTTATGCGGATCGCATACAGCGACGATCTGAACATGCGGATTTGAGAGAAATGCAGGCATATGCGCTCCACGGAATATGTTGCCTGTTGAAACAACTCCGACGCGTAATGGTTGTGAAGATTCAAATGATGTCATGTTTATACCCACTCTTTCTTTCAAATTACATTAGGCTGTATGATGATAACTACAATGGAATCCTTGCATGTTGTCTAACTTGTCCCATTAATTCAACGGTTCAAGCGGCTGAGCGTTGCCATACTTCGGATATGTGCGTTCCGACGGCTTAGCCCACTTCACCGCATTGGAGATGACACGGCGGATTTGCTCATTGTAATAGGTCGGATATGTCTCATGACCTGGACGGAAGTAGAAGACTTTGCCCATGCCGCGCTGATAGCAGCAGCCGCTGCGGAATACTTCTCCGCCAGTAAACCAGCTGACGAATACAAGTTCATCCGGTGCCGGAATGTCGAAGTGCTCGCCGTACATTTCTTCCGCTTCAAGCTCAATATACTCCCCAATTCCTTCTGCGATCGGGTGCCCAGGAGATACGACCCACAGCCGTTCCTTGTCGTTCGCTTCACGCCATTTCAAATCGCAGCCGGTTCCCATAAGCTTCTTGAAAATTTTCGAAAAATGACCGGAATGAAGGACAATCAGTCCCATCCCGTGGAGCACTCGTTGATGGACACGCTCTACAATCGCATCGTCCACCTCTTCGTGTGCCTTATGCCCCCACCAAATCAATACATCAGTCTCATTCAATACTTCCTCTGTCAACCCATGTTCAGGCATATCGAGCGTTGCATAGCGCACATGAAACTCCTGACCCAGTCCCTCGCCGATCGCTGTATGAATCCCTTGCGGATAAATATCAGCTACGGTCTTGTTGTGTTGTTCGTGTCTGTATTCATTCCAGATCGTTACGTTTTGTTTTGTCATCGCTGCATGCTCCTTTGTCCATTCATATAGATAAGCTCATTTCTGAAAACATCTTAGTTAGAAAGGCAATCCCACCTTCCATTCATCCTTTATACACAAGAATGAGGAAGATGCGATGCCTATATCACGTTACTTGGCGTGCATGATTTGAGGCCTAGACCCACCACATCTCGCCAATCGGTTCCTTCATTAAGATCGGCTTCAAATTCTCAACAGCCTTCGTGAAGCCCTCATCGACGGACATTAAGCCATCCTCATGCTCTATGCTCACAACATAGTCATAACCGACAAGGCGAAGGGCACTAATTATATCAGCCCACGTCTTCGTGTCATGGCCATAACCGACAGTGCGGAACTGCCAAGCGCGATCCAACATCATCGTGTAAGACTGCATATCTGTTATCCCGTGCTTATGGATGTTCACAGGATCAATAGTCGTATCCTTGGCATGGAAGTGATGAATGGCATTCTCCTGCCCGAGAATACGGATTGCCTGTACCGGATCTATGCCTTGCCACCACATATGGCTCGGGTCAAGGTTCGCTCCGATTGCCTCGCCTGCCGCTTCGCGGAGACGAAGCATCGTACCTGGCGAGTGAACGGAGAAGCCGCCGTGCAGCTCGAGTCCGATCTTCAAGCCGCGTTCAGTCGCTTGTTTGCCCACCTCTGTCCAATACGGAATAACCTTCTCCTTCCACTGCCAGTCCAGAATTTCCTGATAATCTGTAGGCCATGGTGCCACAGGCCAGTTCGGGTATTTCGCGCCTTCATGGTCACCCGGGCAGCCGGAGAAGCCGTTCACAACTGGAACTTCCAGCTTCGCAGCGAGATCCAGCGTCGCCATGAAATCTTCATGATACTGCTTTGCAATATCCTTCTGTGGGTGAAGCGGATTGCCGTGACAGCTTAACGCACTAATCGTCAGGCCCCGGGAAGCAACTGCTTCCTTAAATGCCTTGAGCTTCGCCTCACTAGCTAACAGTTCATGCGGGTTGCAATGCTTCGCGCCTGGATACCCGCCAGTACCTATCTCAACAGCTTCTACACCTTTAGCTGCTACTGTATCCAATGCCTCTTCTAATGGCAATTGTCCGTACAGAACTAAGAATACGCCTAATTTCATGAGTGTTCTTTGCCTCCTTCGGTACGATTCATGTGCACTCGTGCTGCTTATTCCGATTAGTCAAAGTAAATTGCTTTGCCTGTGCGCGAGGACTCGTAAATGGCTTCCAAAATCTCAGAAACGACGCACGCTTGTTCCGGCGTAATGATTGGTGTCTTGTCATTTTCAATCGCGTCAATCCACATATGCATCTCTACATCTGGCGGATTATCAGAATCACCTTCATAGAAATCAACGCCACTTGCAGTCAAATGGAATTTTTGATCGTACAGTTGGCCGTGTTTTTCCCCGTTAATCGTCAAGCCGTCATTCATATCTGCGCCGCCTTCTGTACCGCATAGCGTACACTTCGCTTCGATGTTGGATGTTACGTTAAGTGCCCAGCTAGATTCCAAAATAACTGTCGCTCCGTTCTTCATCACAATCATCCCGAACGCGGAATCTTCAACCGTGAACTTCGCTGGATCCCATGAACCCCAAGCATTCGCTGCATTCTCACGGCCGCTCAACTTATGATAAGCCTTGCCAAGCACGATATGCGGCTCGTAGTTGTCCATCATCCACAACGTCATATCAAGCGAGTGTGTACCGATATCGATAAGCGGGCCTCCGCCTTGCTTCTCTTCATCCAAGAACACACCCCATGTAGGAACCGCGCGGCGACGAATCGCATGCGCTTTGGCGAAATAAATCTCACCAAAGGTGCCCTCTTCACACAGCTTCTTCAAATAGCGGCTGTCATTGCGGAAGCGGTTATTGTAGCCTACTGTAAGCTTCTTGCCTGTACGCTTCGCCACTTCAACCATGCGGCGTGCATCTTCCGCTTTCTTCGCCATTGGCTTCTCACACAATACATGCTTGTCGCTCTCCAGCGAAGCAATTGTAATCTCTGCATGGGAATCATTCGGCGTACATACATGGATGATGTCGATGCTCTTATCTTCCAATACAGCCTTATAATCGGTATAGACTTTAGCATCCGGTGTGCCATACTTTTCCTTCGCCTCAACCGCGCGCTCTTCAACAATGTCGCAGAATGCTACCATTTCAACATTATTCAGCTTGGCCAAGCTAGGCATATGCTTGGCGTTGGCAATGCCGCCGCATCCGATAATCGCAATTTTATATACTTTTGACATGAATCTATTCCTCCCGAGTTTAGATTGATGATGTAGGTCATGTATTCACTGTACTATGTGTAGAGGTACGTCCCTCTTAAAGTTTTCTCTTGAAGTCTTCTATTAAAGTCCGAGATTGTCCTTAATCCATTGACGGCTGCCGCGCACGCTATCGAGCGGTGCACGCTGGCACTCATCCTGCTCCACGATAAGCCATTCCGTTCCTGCTTCTCGAGCAGCTTGAGCTACACCCACTAAATCGAGTTCACCCTGACCAAGCTCCATTGTCATTGGCTTTCCGTCTGCATCATATTTGAGATCCTTATAATGAATGAACGGAACACGACCTGAATATTGAGCAATTACTTCCAACGGATTGTAACCACCATGCTTCACCCAACATACATCCAGTTCCGTGAAAAGCTTGTCTTCAGGTATCTTGCTGAACAGCAATTCAAATACCGTCTCCTGCCCAATCTTAGCTTCAAATTCATATCCATGATTGTGATAGCCCAGCTTAATTCCATGCGCGGCAAGTCGCTCTGCAACAGCTGCAAGCGTGCGAACTGACTCTTCCAAGATGTCTTCATTGGCTTCGTGCAGCTTCGGAATTCCCGGACAAATGATGTTCCGGTTGCCGATGGCAAGATTCATTTCAATTTGCTCATCTAGGTGTTCAGTCAATTGCTCAATGCTGACATGAGACCCGGCCGCCTTCAAATTCAGGCGCTTCAGTTCACCTGCTAATTTCTCCGGCGCCAATCCGCCGTAGCCGGCAAATTCTACACCTTCATAGCCCATAGCCGCCACTTGCTCCAGTGTTCCGATAAAGTCTTTTTGCATATCATCACGCAATGTATAAAGCTGCACTCCAATTTTCAATGGATCCACCTCATTTTGTATAAATCGTTATGAACGATTATGATATCGGCTTACTTTTTGAAAAGGTTTTCAATGAACTGACTTCATTGTGCCACATTGCTTTCGGGGTGTGAATGAAGGATCTCCTTTTAACATGAACAATCTTGCTATCTTTGCTATACTCTTTGTAAAGAGCGTAGATATCTATATATGGAC
>NZ_JMDX01000352.1:0-4593 GCF_000935845.1 Paenibacillus sp. E194 | reverse complement strand
GTTCTCGTACAGTGAGACGCTCAAGACATTGGATTATGCATTCAGCCAAATCTTAGCGGAGGCATTATCCGTACAGGCCATCAATGGCAGCGACGCTCATTCTCATCTCTGTTCCCATCACGATCTTCATCATTACACAGAGCAATGTGCTGCAGACGATGTCGACGTCCGGCATGAAAGATTAAGCCAAGGAGGGAACATATGTTACAGCATCGGTTACATCAACCCAACCAAATGTTGCCGTTCCGCCTTGTGCAGGCGGGCAATCGTATCGTTCTTGCCTTCGTCATCTGCGCCATGCTGGGAATTTCTCTGTTCGATGCCACAGCATCTGCGGCTCCCTATGAAGGCTACAACTATGGATATGACGGCAAGCCGATCAAGGCACCACTTCCATATGAACCGTCGAGGAGCTGGACGGGTGAAGCGCTTGGCGTTGGCGCATTGAATTCGCCGGAGGATATGACTATTGGCCCTGATGGGACGATGTATGTTCTTGATACGGGCAATAACCGGTTGATCGCACTGAACGACAAGCTGAAGCCCAAGTGGGTTGTAAGCAAGTTCACGAATCAAGGGGCAACGGATACGTTCGAACGCCCGCAAGGTCTCTTCGTGACGGAAGACAATCGCATTTATGTGGCGGATACCGGCAAGGCGAGAATCGTGGAATTGACACCAGAGGGAAACTTCGTACGTGCGCTGGGAACGCCGAAGTCGGACATGATGCGGGCGGATCTGCAATATGTTCCGATTAAGCTGGTCGTTGACCGAACGAAACGATTTTATGTCGTGAGCAAGGGCGTTTTCGACGGCATTATGGAGTTGTCGCCGGAAGGGGAATTCAATGGATTTATTGGCGTGAACCCTGTTCTGTATAACCCGATTGAGCTGTTCTGGAAGCAGTTTGCGACGAAGGAGCAGCGTAAGCAGATGGCACTGTTCATCCCGGTCGAGTTCAATAATATATCACTGGATGATGAAGGCTTCATGTATGTAACCACTGCCGATGAGATGTCTACCGAGCCCGTTCGCCGCCTGAACCCTTCTGGGGTGGATGTATTGAAGCGCAAGGGCTACGAAAAGCCGATGGGCGATCTGTACTTCAGCAACAGTGCCACAATGGGCGGATTCTCCACCTTAATTGCGGTTACTGCTGATAAGTTCGGCATGTATAGTGTACTCGATAATAAGCGCGGCCGCATTTTTACGTATGACAAGGAAGGCAAGCTGCTGTACATCTTCGGGCAGAATGGCGATAAGTTCGGCCAATTCAAGGCTCCAATTGACTTGGAGATGTCAGGGGATAAGGTACTTATTCTTGATAAAGGATCGAATCAGATCATTGTGTTCGAGCCAACTCGTTATGGACGTGTACTGCGCAAGGCGGTTGAATTGACGGAGGTTGGCAATGAGGAAGAAGCCGAGGCCGCGTGGGAAGAAGCATTGAAGCTGAACAATAACTTGGATATGGCGCATGTTGGCCTTGGCAAGGCGAAGCTGCGGGCTGGCGAATCTGAGGAGGCCATCCATGAATTTCGCCAGGGGATGCGCCCAGACTATTACTCGCGTGCATTCAAGAGTTATCGCAAGCAGTTGATATGGGATCAATTCGGGCTCTTCGCAACCTTGTGCATTGTGCTCGTTGTTGGGCTGATTATCGGAAATCAGATGTTGAAGGGCAGACTTGCTTCTGAACCAGGTAAGATTCGATTTGCTTGGAAGCTGATGTTTAGGCCATTCAAGTCCTTCTGGGAATTGAAATATGAACAAGCAGGACATTGGGGCTTTTCTCTGCTCTTGCTTCTTATCTTCATTATTTTATCAGTTATTAAGCGGCAATTTACCGGGTTTATTATTTTTCAGAGCTTGGAGACACAGTTCAGTATATGGATGGAAGTCCAGGTTGCCGTTATTCCATTCTTCCTCTGGTGTATTGCGAATTGGTCATTGACTACGCTAATGGATGGGGAGGGCAAGTTTAAGGAGATTGTAACTGCAACGGGTTACGCGCTTATGCCGTTAATTGTCATGCAAATTCCACTATTGATTCTATCCAACATCATGACGCAAGAGGAAACCTCGTTCTACTACATGCTGGAATCGATCAGCTATATATGGTGCGCCTTGCTCTTGTTCGTCGGTATGCTGACAGTGCATCAATATACGGCATCAAAGACAGTTGTCACGATGGGGATGACCTTCGTCGTTATCGGGATCATCCTATTCCTCGGTCTGTTAGCATTCAGCTTGGGGCAGCAAATGATCATGTTCGTATCCACCGTATATCAAGAAATCTCATTCCGGATCGGAGAGGGGTGACGACATGAAAATCTCATTACGCAAGTCTCGTGATTCCGGAACTGTCGCACCCACACGGCGACGGAAGTGGAAATGGAGAAACATAGGCATAGCTGGGGCGATTATGGCTGTGCTGCTGCTCCTGTTCGTTCTGTTCCAACCAAGAAGCCTGCCGCGCACGGGAGATGCAGCGATGCCGGACTTCGGTGTATCTACAACGCCAGGAGCGATCAAGGGAACGGTTGCGCTGGCATCAAATACTCAGTTGTCTGCAGCCCGGCAACAGGTAGCAGGCATGGAACTAGTGGCAGCAACAGATGTCCTGGAATTGTTCGTGAACAAAAGCACGGCTGAAGCTGCCGTCGTCGATCTTCGAAGCGCTGCGGTGTGGTGGACGAATCCACAGGATCGAGACCAGGACGGAATGGCCAGCCCGTTAATCAAGGGCAAGCTTGGCGCCCAATTGTCGCTTACCTACTTAATGCCGAATGGACAGACGAAGGACTATGACAGCTTCAATGACAGTGTTGTCCATAAGACCTTTACCATCCAATCGGAGTCGGACGGCATGACCGTCGTCTTTGAATTTGGTAATCCGGAACGCGGCGCAGAAGCGATTCCACTCAAGATTAGCAAGCAGCGGCTGGAAGAGAAAATATTAAATAAGCTCGACCAGAAGGATCGGAATCAGATGTTGACTCGCTTCCGTCTGAATGAGGATACGGGGATCTATGAACGTAGAGAGATTCCGAAGTCAGCGCTCAAGAAAGTGCTTGATCTGATTGAGAAGGCTGGATATACCGAAGAGGATCTTAAGTCCGACAATGAGCAGAATGGTGTTGTTGAGGGGGAGGGCGGAGGCAGTGCATCCTTTACGGTGCCGCTTCGCTACAAGCTTGATGGTGAGCACCTGCTGGTGAGCGTGGATGCCTCGGCAATCAAGTCGCAGCCCCCATACCGGCTGCATACCCTCGATGTTCTATCCTCCTTCGGTGCAGCAGGTAAGCAGGAGAATGGCTATTTGTTCGTGCCGGATGGTTCGGGCTCACTTATTTATTTCAATAATGGCAAGAATTACGCGCAAGGATTAGTCCTTCCTGTATATGGCGAGGATCCAAGCTTCTTCAAGACAGAGCAGTTGAATACGTATGAGACGGTTCGTATGCCTATTTACGGCATGAAGCGGGGCACGAGCTCTTTTCTAGCGGTCATCGAGGACGGAGATGCGATGTCGACCCTTTATGCAGATGTCAGTGGAAGGCAGCATGAATATAACTGGATTGGCCCACAGTTCACCGTATTGCCGAAAGACAAAGTTATGCTGAATGCCAGGGAGGAGCTTATTAAGACGCCTGCAGAGCCATACGCAGGACAGCTGCAAATTCGCTACATGTTCCAGAATCGCGAAGAGGCAGGATATTCGGGCATGGCGAATGCATACCGGGATTATTTGATGCGCAAATACCAGCTGAAGCCGCTGCGCGAACAGGCTGATAAGCCAGCGGATGCGCCATTCTACGTAGAGGCGATCGGTTCGATATCTAAAGTGAAGACCTTCTTGGGCGTCTCTTATGATTCGCCAGTGCCGCTCACCACATTCGATGAAGCTGGTCAGATGGTGAAGGAGCTTGCAGCTAGAGGAGTCTCAAATATTCAGATGAACTATGCCGGATGGATGAACGGTGGCATTCAGCATAAGCTGCCGAACAACGTGAAGGCGGTTCGCGAACTGGGGGGAAGAGATGGTCTGAATCGGCTGCGTGAACAGCTGCAGGCCCAAGGGGGAACCTTGTATCCGGAGTTCTCGCTTGGCCGCGTGTACAATGATGATGGGTGGAACGCAACCAAGGACAGCGTACAATCGCTTGGCCGAATCTCGTTGAAGTTTTTCCGATTCAACGCAGCTAATTTCAAGAAAAATTACGACGCATTCTCCCATTCATTATTGTCGCCAGCGTTGTACCCAACCGTCATGAGCCGTTACTTGGAGCATACGGAGCTTCTGGCGGATGATGGCGTCTCTGTTCAAGATTCAGGAAGCGAGATCTATTCCAATTTCAATCTGAATGAACCCATATTGCGTCAGAAGTCGATTGCCTTCGTCAGCAAGGCGCTGAAGCAGGCGGCGGATCGGGGCAAGGTCATGCTGCAAGGCGGCAATACGTATGTGCTTCCTTATGCGAGCCAGATTATCCGCGCACCGATGCAGAGCAACAGATTTCAGATAACGGACGAGATGATTCCTTTCTATTCGATGGTTATGCATGGCTTGATTCCTTATGCAGGTGAAGC
>NZ_JMDX01000351.1:0-4604 GCF_000935845.1 Paenibacillus sp. E194 | reverse complement strand
AAGTACAGATACTGGATGAGACAGGGAAGATTCTCGTGGATTCTGGAGTCCAAAAACAATATGTGGATGTTACGAATACCCAAGGTAGTTGGGTAGTAACAACTCCACTTGTAGCTAATCAAAAAGTACAGGTACGAGTAAAAGTAAGTGATGGCAGCTTGTGGTCGGAATGGTCGGAACCAGGTTGGATGAAATATGAACTTCCCGAAAAACGAGCATCCTTGGTTGTAGGAGAGAAGAACAGCACATATGTAAAAGCAGATGGAACACTGTGGATGTGGGGAGACAATGAATTTGGTCAAGCGGGTCTAGGGACTACAGGAGGGAAATCCAGTATGGCTATGAAGATAGCCAACCTGGAGAACGTTATTGGAGTTGCAGTAGGGAGTAATCATACGTTGGCTTTGACCCAAGATGGCCGCGTATGGTCGTGGGGATACGGGTACTATGGTCAATTGGGAGACAAGAATCGAACCTATTCAACGTATCCTACACCAGAGAAAGTGCCGAATCTAGACTCAGTTGTTGCTGTAACCGCAGTAGGTGATTATAGTATGGCCCTGAAGAAAGATGGAACAGTATGGAGATGGGGGGGCTCATCGTCGGGAGTGGAGCCTCAAAAGCTGAATTTTACAGGAATAAGTGCGATGGCTCAGGGAAATCCCAGAAATGCTGGAATTGTACTAAAAAGCGATGGGATAGTGTTGGATTTTCAAGGGAAACAAGTGCCGGGTCTAGATGGCGTCGTGGCAATCTCGCAAGGAGATGGGTTTAGTGTTGCCTTGCGAAAAGACGGAACCGTATGGACATGGGGAGGAAATTCCTACGGGCAATTGGGAGATGGAACGACAACCAATCGGGAAAAGCCAGGAATGGTAAAAGGATTGGATGAAGTCGAGGCCATTTCAGTAGGTGAATACCATGTGATAGCAATGAAGAAGGATGGAAGCGTATGGGTGTGGGGGAATAACCGCGACGGACAACTGGGAGATGGAACCAAAACCAATAAACTATCTCCCGTGCAGTTGGCAGGAATTGATGCTGCACGTATAGCGACAGGAAAGAGTCACAGCATGGTTCTGAAAAAAGACGGAACCGCATGGTCGTGGGGGAAAAATGAAAGTGCGCAGCTAGGAAATGGAACCACTGTGAATCAATTAAATCCTATGGAAGTTCAGTTTTCTAGTAAATAGTAAGTTCTGATGAGGAAGGCTGTTCCTCTAGTCAAGCTGAGTAGGAACAGCCTTGTTCTACATTATTTTTATAAAAGTGTAGCCGAAAATATATATCGTTGAAGTAGTACGTTTTACATATGCAAATAGGGGGGGAAGTTGTGAATAAATGGTTGCGAAACAAAGTGGTGATCGGGTACATCGTTATTTTTGTCCTTCTTACACTACCTATTTTTGTGAAAGTCATGCAGCATTACGACACATTGGCTAAAATTGAGACAGCATTACATCAACTGTATAGGGATTACTGTCATGAGGATGTTGAGATATTCGAGGTTAAGGCGGATATTTTTCAACCATATACGATTATGCCAGGTGGTTCGGTGAATGAATGGAGGGCGACGACTTCATCGAAGATAGCACCGTCAGTAACAGGTCATTATGGAAAAGAAGTAATTAGCATGAATAAATTCCCTTGCTCAAACAATGAATTCATTTTAGATAAAGGGAAAAAGGAGTTTGTTCCCGTCGAATCTATTATTCTTAATGTAAATGATAACGAAGGAATTCCGATATCGGGATTCTATTTCATCATGATTGCCTATTTTTTATACTTTTCTAGTATTATAATAATTCTGCTCGTTAAAGGGATAAGAATAGTATTTACCAAACTACGCGGACGCGGACACTGATGGGTCCATCCGTGTCATACAACCAGTATCTTTCGGCAGATAGGGGGGAATTAGCATGAAAGTTGTAAGAGCAATGTGTGAAGACATCGAGCAGTGGCTGCAGTTAGCCGCTGAAGTCGAGTATTTATTTGGCCCAATGGTGGACGATCCTCATTTTGTGGAAGCTGTTGAGAAGAGTATCGAGATGGGGAGGGCGTTTTGCATAAGAGAGAATGACGGAGGCCCTGGTGCACTGCTGTTGGGCGGGGTGCTTTTCTCCTCATCAAATGCCCCGATCTATAAAATTCATTGGCTATCGGTTTCATCCCATTCCAGACAACAAGGAGTGGGTTCGGCAATACTTGAACATATTTTAAGATTGGTAAGGCCTCCTGCGGAAGTAATCGTTACTACGTTCGGTGAAGATATTCCAGATGGACAGCCTGCAAGAAGACTGTACCAGAAATTTGGATTTGTGCCTCAGGATGAGTCGGTTCCGAATGGCCCTGAAGGGGGCTCGCGGCAAAAGTTCAAATTATCCATCGGTAGTTAGTGCAGTATCTTACATAAATAAGATTAACCTCGTACTTGCTGCTGCATGAAATCACGTTTTGAAGATATGTATCTGAATTTTTGTAGCAGCAAGCAGACGGAGAGCTTGAGCATACGAATTAATGAGATGCATCACTTGTAACAGGAGTGTCTGATGGGGAGAGGATGGACTCGAAATACGCTCGATTGTGCAGCACTCGTTCGTCTTCTGGGCGATATTGAGCGGCTAACTCGTTATGCGCTGAGGCCAATTGATGTTCTCCGATGCGATCATAGCACACACATAATTGCAAGTGGGGGAGCCATGTAGAACATGATGTATTCGATAAACCGAGAACATCGTCAGATGGATTGAGGGCAGTGGCCGTTTTGTACCAAAAGATAGAGCTCTGCCATTCACTCTTCTGCATAAAGTAAAATCCGAGGCGACAGCAAATTTCTGCACGTGGAGCTGAATATTGAAGGGAGCGAATCGCACTCTCTAACTCGAGCTGTTCGTTTCCAAGTGCATGATGGCAGTCAGCCATCTTTCCGCATGCAGACAAATTGTCCTCGATCCATCCTTGGCCAGTTTCAAGAAAGCGTTCGTAATATTGAATGGCTTCCCCATACCGTGCATGATCTTGCAGTTCATTTGCGTAATAGTACAAATCCCTCGGTGTAAAAGTTTCGCCACGCTGCAGCGCATTTTCATAAATCGCGATATTCCGATTCCTGTCATGATGCATGCTGGCATGGGTTACGGCAACATCGCTGTTGATAATATGTCCCCACACCTCTAGATACTCGTGTACCCTGCCGATCCAGCGAAATGAGTTGCTTCGCTTGACGAGCCGATTACGTCGGTTCTTCACTGTAACATTGCCGTATTCATCGTGATCAAGATGGTATTCCATGGTGACGGAATCCACGCTAGGATCGAGAGTGTACTTTAACTTGGCTAATTTACTCCTGTCTTTTTCACGTAAAAAATCGTCAGCATCGAGCCACAGGATGTATTCCATTGTAGCTTGGCTGAATGCATAATTGCGTGCCGCTGCAAAATCGTCTATCCATACGAAGTCATAAATATCGCTTGTAAATGGACGAGCGATTTCTTTGGTTCGATCGGTGGAGCCTGTATCTACGATAATGATTTCATCTACAAAATCAGCGACTGAAGACAGACAACGTGCCAACGTATCTTCCTCGTTTTTGACAATCATGCACAGGCTTATGCTTGGCAAGTTGATTTCCTCCATTCGAACAAGGTTGTAGGTGCTTACTAGTAAATATATATTTCCGTTGCGCTGAAATTAACCTAACAAATTAAAACAATAGCCGTGCGAATAGAAGCTATTCACACGGCTATCAACGAAGGTTGTTAATATATGGTTTTAGCTGAGTCGGATGATTGTTACCGCTGCTCCGGCACCATTATTAATTAATGTAGCTACCGCAAGAATTCCGAACAGTTGAAGGGAAATCGTTGAACCTGCGGCCAAAGTTAAGATGACATCATTGTTAAAGCTGGAAAGTGTAAGCACTGGTGTTATGGTTGATGCTACATTGGCTGTGCCGTTAATAAGAAGACGTGAGCCAAGAAGCAAGCCGCCAGTTAAATTGACTTGGTAGGTTATATAGTATCTACCGGCAGTAGAGACAGTGAATGTGTCGTTTGCTACGTTGATAGTGATACCTGGACCAATATTCTGAGCACTAGGAAGTGGTACGAGTGTTCCTGCAAGGACAACGGCGATCGCTGCACCTGTTGTATTTGCAGCGAATGCAGACGTTGCAGTTGTACTCGTTCCTGTAGCTCCAGTGACCCCCGTAACCCCGTAACCCCCGTAGCCCCAGTCACACCGGTAGCACCCGTAGCGCCCGTGGCACCGGTAGCCCCTGTAACGCCAGTAGCTCCAGTAAAGCCAGTCGCACCAGTGGCTCCGGTAACACCGGTAGTGCCAGTAACGCCGGTAGCTCCAGTAACACCCGTAGTGCCAGTAACGCCGGTAGCTCCAGTAACACCGGTAGTGCCAGTAACGCCGGTAACACCGGTAGCGCCAGTAGCCCCAGTAGCGCCAGTCGAACCAGTAACGCCAGTTGCGCCGGTAGTGCCGGTAGCCCCCGTAGCGCCAGTGGCACCAGTAGCGCCAGTCGTGCCGGTAGCGCCAGTAACTCCAGTAGTGCCAGTCGCGCCGGTAGTACCAGTAACACCAGTAGCACCAGT